>JBGAGR010000143.1:0-19782 GCA_044226645.1 Aggregatilineales bacterium | reverse complement strand
ATACATGATGCCCAGACCGATGAAACCAATTACAGCGGCAATCGGCGCGATGATCTGGGCGACATCCCGAACATCATTGAACAGTTGGGTAACAAAATCCTTTAGGTTCAAGCGAGAAGCTCCTCACTATGAGTGGATGAAAAAGGCAACCGGAGCGAGCGCGTGCGCCATGACGAATGAGGGGATTGCCCACGCTACTGCCTGCGTTTTGAGGTCATCTGGCACGAGTTATTCATCCCGCACCGGCTGATTTCAGCGTAGCAAAGTAAGATGTTCAAACTTGACGAGGATTACAGTTTCGGGTTAGTAGTTTTGCTAAGCTGATAATCAAAATTACAGTCCGATATCCTGTAGCGGAAGTCGATATACATCGGTGAAACAGGTGGTGTCTGAGAGGGCAAGGTGATTTGGTTACGGAGTAAGGTCAATCAGAAATGGATTTATGAGGATTTGGTATCGGGAAGGAAGTGTGTCGCACAGCAGGATTGAATTAGAAGTAATAGGAGGGTTCAGATGACCCTCCCTCCGTTCCATTGTGGATTAGCGAACGGTGATGGTGACGAGGGCAGTGTCACTTCCGCCTTTGCCGTCGGTCACGATATAGGTGAAGGTATCGGTCCCTACAAAGGTGGGATTGGGTGTATAGGTTCCGCCTGTAGCATCTGCCAGAGGCATGACTATACCGTGATTCGGTAATGTGCCATCGACGACACTCAGACGATCTCCATCTGGGTCGATATCGTTCCTCAGGAGCTGTGCGAGTCTAATCACGATGGATGATCCTCTATTTACGCTAAAGCTGTCATCACCAGAAACCGGTGGCTGGTTACTGGGAGTCGCTATAAGTCCGGCGTTGGTCAGAATTTCTGTATCGCTCAATGATGTGAGGCTCGTGTGGAGGCTGGTATTGAAGGCTTCGATCAAACGATTGGCGATCAGAGCTTCCAGAACCGTCCCGGCATGGATGTGATCGCCCAACAGACCATTGTGGGGTTCATCCCCACTGGAGAACATCTGGATCGCGACTCCGCCGACAATGAGCTGACCATTGACCAGTCGACTGACCAATTGAGTATAAAGCGCCTGACTGTCTATGATCTGGACACCACGTGCGCGTGCCATCGTGGCTAGTCCTGCATTGGCTGCTGCAATTGCATCCGCGACTCGCTGGCGTTTCACGGGATCGGCGAAATGGGGATCGTTGAGCACCAGCGGAGAGTTATTCCAGTCGCCGATGGTTATCAGGAGAATCGGGATGGAGCGGGCACGCCGAATAGTATCTACAGCGGTGGTTACATTGGAAATCAACGCAGTGATTTTCGTCGTCAGCGCTGTACCACTGACTGAGCCGCTATAGATCGGCTCGTAACCATTTGAGTTATAAGGCGCGAAATCGTTACCGCCAATGGAGATCATTACGATGTCAATCTGATCAGCAGCGACCTGTGCCGTGAGACCGGTGTGCTGGCCCTGCGCAAGCAGACTCGCCGTCGTCGCCCCGCTGCGTGCCCAGTTGTAGGCGAAACCCGTGCGCCGCGGTTCTGGATAATTGCCCCAGATTCCGACATCAATCCGTTGGCTCTTAACCAACTGTTCGACCCAGTTGAAGGTGACGGCATGATACGCACCGCCGCGATTGTCGCTGCCCTGATATTCATCCTGCCCACTGTCGCCTAAAATACCTAAACGCAAGGGCGCTTGAGCCAAGCTCTGCATGGATGGCAGCCCGATTTGTAAGATAAGCCATGCTGCCACCACCAACCAGATAGCAGCCCGTAGAGAAACTTTCGGAAAGGGGTATTGTGAAACTGCATCAACCGAATTCAAGTAAATGACTCCTCAAATCTGTTTGACTAAAGTGTGGAGCACAGCCGAAATGTGACTGATTCCAACTTGTTTCAGCCTAGCAAAAACGAGGAGTGAGATCTGACGAGGATTACAGTTTCAGGTTAGTAGTTTTGACAATTGTGTTGTTAAAACTGCGGTCTGCCCCGAACCATGGCTTGACACCGTGATTGAATGAAAGGCCAATCATCTATATATTCAAACCTATCATCCTCGCGTCAACTGAATAGCAAAGCGATATTCACCCACCCCCATGCTGGCGTAGGGTTCACCACCCCAATACCAAATCAATGTCAGGTCAACCGCCTGTTCAGACAGCAGATCGAAGGGAGTCATACCTTCTGCCGGGTTGCGCGGGCCGGGTGGTTCCGGCGCATAGCCCAGCGCCAACCAAATGTCATCTTGGGTGAAGCGCAGTGGTTCAGATTGTCCGTTGTAAATTCGCATTCGAGTGGTTATTTGTCCTTCGCTGTAGGTCACGCTTACTAAGCGGACATCCACGCCTTCATAGTTGGCAGACGGGTTCGGCTCATTCCACGACAAGCTGAACGTCAAACTGTTTCCTGTGTTGTCGGCTACCAGCCAGCGTCCGCTGGATACATTTTGGGGTATGAGATAACCAGCCGAGGATGAGAGCGACGACAGCGCCGGAATTTCGGCTGGCAAGGCATCATAGTTGGTGTAGGTAAGCGCATCACTGCTGGCAGGGTACACCTGTCCGGTTGAATCCATAAACTCGACCTGCCAGTTTGTGGTATCGAGTGTCTCCTCAGCTGCTTCCACGTCGAAGTCGAGCAGTAGGTACTGCATTCCGGCGGGGAGATTGGGCGAATCCGTTAAGGTCTGTGTGTTGTGCAGCGTAATCGAAGCCTTCCCCAGCGATAGTAGATCCCCAACCTCTCCCTCCTGCACCCTCTCGCTGACTCCCAAGACCATCCCATCACGGGAGAGTTCCTGTTCGGGTGGATAGATGGCAGTTACAATTGTGCGTGCTGCCGTCGGATTCCCTTCGCTGTCTCGTTCCCCAATGAGCAGCAGCGCCAATCCAGGACTGACCTGACGGAAGATGCTGGTCTCGCTGCGCCGCACCTGCCGTTTATCGTCGAAGACGAAACGGAGTTCCGCGCCGGTATTCATGGTTAGTAGAAAGCTCGTACCAGCCTCAATCTGACTGAAGAAAGTCGCATTCTCCTCTGACCACGGGATGCCAATAACCGGACGGACGGACATCCCACTCACAAAGGAGGCGGTATCGGGATTGGGGTCAAAGTTCCACTCAGATGCCTGTACTTTGCGACGCTGCACCACCCAGACGCGCGGGGCTGCTTCATCCGCCGTAATTTGCAGACTGACCGGATAGGCCGCTTCGCGGACGCTGTCACCCCCTTGAATCACGGCATCCTGATCTTCGAGCGCCAACGGCGTAGGCGTGGGGCTGACGCGTGGTGTTGGAGTCAGGCTGGCATGTGGAGTGGCTATCACCGCGCTGGATTGTCCACTGCCCGCCAAATGTGTGACGAGGAAGCCCATACCTGCCAAGGCCAACAGCCCTAGAACCAGCACGACCTTAGTCGAAGGTTTAGCGGACGCCGGTTTCAGTTCGTCTTCCGGCGCATCGAGGGCGACATTCTGACTGGCAGCTTCCTGCACACGACCGGGTGTTCGCGCCCAACGCGCACCCACAGGCACTAAGGCAGCCTCATCATAACGCTTCAAGAGTTCAGCCGTTACCTGCCGCTCCAGCGCATCGGATCCAACTGCGCCCGCTGAACGCACTTCACGGTCATAGGCGGTTTTATAGGCACGCTGACGGTCTGTGGGAACCAATTCCCAGAGCGCCTGTAATTCGCTGAGCGACAGCTTCCGCAGATGGTCAATGGGTTGGTAATTGAGGGTGTCCAACTCGATTTATTCTCCTACAATAGTGCCGCTGCCATCCAATGCGGCCTGATCGCGGGCAGCCTCATCATAAAGTGTTGGCTGGTTCATCTCTGGCGCTGAAACCGTCACCGCGATCTGCGGTTCGACCACAATTGACGGTTGAACGGCTGGTGAGGAAGAGACGCGCATAATGCCAAAAGCGGTGATCTCATCAGGTAGCATCCGGGCGTTGTGCTCCAACCTATTGACTTCTCCCTGAGCGGTATCATAGGAGACTCCCTGATGCGACTGCACTTGGTCAATCACGGCAGTTCGGGTGGAATCCGTCAGACGGCCATCGGGCGAAGCTTTGACCTCTCGCACCACCTGTTCGGCTTGGTCACCTGAAACTCCCATGCGCAACGCCTGATCGGCGAACAATCCAAAACGTGGCAGATTTTCTTTGATCGGTGGTTGCCCATCCGCTGTGGGTGTGATCCCCATGACCCGCGCCATTCGATCAGCGAGACTGAGGTTGTCCATGCCGCCAGTCAACGGTTCCCCGTGTTGCGAGCGTTCGGCCTGCGTCTGGCGGATGGTATCGCCGAGGACACCGGCAACATTTCCACGGCCGCTCACCTGAAGTTGACCGAGCATCAACTGCATCTGCGCCGCCCGCTGAAGGGCTTCCGCGCTCTTCTCCAAAGCGGCAGCAATCTGTCCTAGTCGAGTCATCTCTCCCGTTTCACTGCCAGCAGAAGAATGATTACTCTGCATCTGCTCGGAGACGTGCTGTTCCATCTCTTCTTCGTTCATCTCGGCAGCATAATCGCTGCGTTCTTTGTCCCGTTGTATTTCAACTGCGTTTGTCTCAGAGCCTCCAGTGGAAGGTTCGACCGGCGCGACCGGTGTGAACGTACCCATTCGGCGGGGTTGAAGCGGCCTGAAAGCGGAGACCATCTCGCCGTTCTCATCCTCGAACCACTCCCATTCATCAGCGGCATTGTCATGCTCTTGATGCTTGGCTCCTTTGGGCACTGTCCAGGATTCCAACATCTCACCGACTGCCGGGACGAGCATGGGACGGGACAGTATCCGTCCCTGATCGTCAACCTCGGCATGTTCGGGGTCGCGGTCGGTCAGCAGCATTGCGCCAATCATGGGGCCGGTCACCCGACCCACCAGCGGTACATTGCGCGCCACTTGACGTGTCATCGACCCTTCAGTGAATTGTTCGGCGGCCTCGCCCAGTTCGGTATCCCGCACGCCGGGAAGATGGGTGAGTGCGCGAGCTGCGCCGCTCAAGGAGGAGAAGCCGCCGAAGGCCAAACCTGCCGACTGCGCCAGCGTCGCACCATTGTTGTAAGCACTCATCCCGGCCAGCGCACTGGAACCCACACTGACCATACCGGTCGCAGCGGCTATACCAACCGCCGCGGTTGTCGCTGCTGCGGTTCCCGGACTGACAATCGTGCCACCGGATGCCTGTCCGAAGGCGTTGAACAAGCGGTTAAAGCTGTTCCAGACGGCTTTCACGCCTGACCAAAAGGTGATGACCATAAATACCAGACAGATTAACCCGATGCCCAGCACCACCATGCCGCTGGCACTGGCGGTTCCTGCCAAGAACAAGGCCACGACCAAAGACTGAATCAGGGCGATGATGACCGTCTGCACGATCAGTTCGATCCATTGGTTCACGATGGATTGGGCGATCACTTCAGTACGTCTGAAGAAAGCGAACAGGATGGCGATGGCGAACGAGATAAAGGTGATCCCCTGCGCGATGGTAATCAGCAGGTAGACCAACTGCTCAATTACGCCGAACAGCACCAGCGGCCAAGCTGTCAGGAGTCGTCCCTGTGAGGAGGAAGCCAGACTGATAGACGCTGCCCGCGCCGCATCATCCATCTGGTCGAAATTCATCGGAGATTGAGCAGCATCAAAGTAGGAACCGTCGAAAAACCATTCCTGTGGGATCGAACTGATGTAAGCGCCGGTGAGGGGATTCAATAAATGTGCTGGACAGCCGGGAGAGTACATCGGCTGGGGATAGCCCATCACATCCGGCCCATCGGCACGGAGATAGGCCAGTGCTACGTCGAGGCCATCAATGCGCCCTGGCGCAGTGGCTCCCGGTAAATATACCTCCAGATGATCGCACAGCGGCCCGATGTCCAGATCGGTACTCTTCACCTGGTCGAGTGAGTTGAAGGTTCCACCTGCGCTGTTTTGCAGACCTTGTAGAGCGCTGGCATAGAAACCCTCGGCAATCGTCATCCTTAGGTCATTCATCCCTTGATACAGGGATGGCCCGATGCTGAAGAACATCCATCCGGCGATATACCACAGGATGGCGCTGCGCGGATTCACAACATCCAGACGGACGAAGGCGGCCAGCAGATAGGTGATGCCCAGCACCAGTAATGCGATAACAAACGCCATACTGACAGCTACCTGCAAGCTGTTGTTGGTGAACTGGATCAGCGGCGCGAAGGCATTTGCCGCCAACCAGCGGTTAATCAGTTCGATGGTATACCCCATCATGATGAAGCCGCGCAACAGGCTCCACTGCAAACCAGCTAAGCTCAGAATCAGGTTGTACCAGAACGTGTCAATGGCAACACGCAGGCCGCCTAGGATATCCATACTCTGCTGTGCCTTTCTCTAGCCTGCGATATCGCCTGTGCAGGAAGGATTGGTCTGATTGATCCAAGTAATCACGGGGCTGCCCTGTGTGACCGTCGGATCGAGGGTGAAGGTGAAGCGCCGTGCGCTGCCCGTTGGCGCATAAGCCGCGAAGCGAAACGTGCGTGTTTCGCCGGGAGTGAGGGTGTAGAAATTATTATCAATTGTCAGCCGTGCTTCATCTGCCGCAGCCTGCGATGATCCCCATACCCCGGTGACCTCCCCGGATGCGGTGGTTATGGTATTCAGATACATCTGCACCGCTGGAAAGATTTCATAGTTTTGGGTTCCGGCATTCTTGACTTCCAATGACCAGGTGTAGATGCTGCGCGGTTGTCCCCTGACGGGTGTAGCCGAATACCTGCGAACCGGTTGCAGTCGTAAACGCACCCGGACTGGTGCGCCTACGGTTCCAATGAATACCGCATCGCCGACATAGAAGTCCTGCGGTGGCGTGATAACAAAAGGAGTCGGTGGCAGCGCGGTTGGCAGTGGGGATGGTGTACCCGGCAGAACGGTCGGCGCAGCCGTAGCCGGGATCGGCGAGGGGCAGATGTAAATTGCCCCATCGCGCAGCACTGTTCCTACACATGCCAAAGCCGCGAACAATAGAAACACGGGCACAAACAAGACATAGATCGAGCGCAGCAGCATCTCCCGCCGCACGGATTCAAAATTCATCTCATTTCTCATGACTCATACCTCTTCAGTTTCAGGGAATCAGACCGGGTTGGTTGCCAGGAGTGAGCAGTAAGGTAAAGCTCACATTCCCGCCGCGACTGCTGCGGCGCACGTCCCACACTTTACTGAAGTACGGGACGACGACTCGCGTTTGTGCCGTGGTCAGAACAGCCATCTGTGCAAAACCGCTGCTGTCGGTGAAGGCTTGGCTCACCACCCGATTCGTCCCGATTTCAACAACCCGTACCGAGATGCCCGCTACACCCTCTGCGGGATCGACGGAACGGTTGCTGTTCTCGTCGTAAGCGATCACTATAGAGATGGTGACCAACGCAGGTGGATTGGGAGTCAGGGTCGGTTGCATCGTGGGTGGTGCAGCAGCTAGCTCGATGCCGACGGCAGGTTTGGGCTGTGGTGTAGGCGTGTCTGTCCGGGCAGGTGGCGGGATAATCAGGGTGTTGGCCGTGCCGCGAAAGACCTGAATGGCGTCCAGCGCCAGCACATAACCCTCACTCTGCGGATTGCGCTGCTGGGCACTGCGTAATTCCAAGTTGTGGCTTCCCTGACCGACGAAGTACACTCGCGTACCGGGAAAGGTGAGTTCCGGGGCATAGGCATCCACCGTATCGATCACTGTGCCATCCACCACCACCTGAAAGATGCCCATATTCCGCGCCGATACGTAACGGATGCGTAACCCCTCACCTTCGAAGGAAAAGCGGATGTAACTCTGGACACTTTCGCTGCGGTGGTATTCTCCGCGGCTGGCGAAGTTATTTAGCCGTGACTCCCATGGGGTGGAATACATCACGTTGGGATTGTCGGACTCAAAGCTGTACCAACCCTCATAAGGCGGTGGTTGGTTGGTGGCATCCGGCAGCGGCTCAGCTGGATTGGGCGGCGCGGGCAGCAGAATCATGCCCATCGGGAAAGGGGTGAGTGTCGGTGGCACAAAGACACCCGGCATGACAGCGTTGATTTCAACGACCCGTGTTGCTAAAGTCGCTGTTGGTGTAGGTGTAAAGGTCGCCGTCGGTGTCGCGGTTCGGGTGAACGTCGAAGTTGGTGTTGCGGTCGGGCTGGACGTAGCAGTTGGGGTGCGAGACGGTGTATGTGAGGGGGTAACGCTCGGCAGTACCATCCGGGTCGGTAAATATGCCGTCGAATGAGCTTTCGGCATGAGCAGCAAATATAATGCCGTGCCCCATGTCAGCAGACAGAGCGCAACCATAACCAACAACAAGCGCCGCATTCAATTCCTCCACAGCCGTTGCCGCCAGACATCAGCGTAACAAATGTGACCTGTCAGACCTGTGAAGGATTACAGTTTTGAGTTGCCAGTTTTAACAAACTGATTGGTAAAATTTCAGCAGTCGCTTTGAGCAAAGCCTTCCGACACCGCCATACTGACGAGATGTTCGTTGGTATTTGCGCCGAACCGCTTGCGGAGTTTCTGACGCACCCAGTAAATACGGCGAACTGGCACGGCCATTTGGGCGGCGATGTCGTTGACGTGGAGACCACGTGCCATCAGGCGCAGAACCGCGCGAGCTTCCGAGTCCAGCTTCCAATTCCGCGTCGAGGATTGCATCGCCACCAGATATTCTGCATTGGCTGTTGGCGAGAGATAAGGACGATTGTTCAGCACCGTTGTTAGCGTCGCAATCAGGCAGTTACATAAATCATCGCCGCTGAAGAGATAGCCTGAGACTCCACAGGCAAACAAGTCACGCACCAGCAGACCATCCACCTGTCCACCTATTACAATGAAATGGGCATTCGGTGCAGCCTGTTTGAGCCGCTCAACGAGCGCTAGCACATCTATCAGGGGATCCAGACGCTCATTGAAAAGGATAATCTCTGGCTGAAAGTGTTGGGCTGTGTCCAACAAATCAGCAGCGCTTCGGGCGCTGTGGACGATGTGAAACTTCGGGTAGTCTTGGAGTATGCTTTGGATACCCTTCAGTACCAAATCCGCTTCATCGGCGAGCATGATCGAAACGGTCATCACTTTCCCTCTAAATGATTGGCTGATAAAACCAATTTACGTGACTTCATCAAGCAGACCCTTTTTGCGCGCGGCATCCACGATTTGTTCATTCGTCCGCACATTTAAAGACTGCCGCAACCGTCCATATATGCGGTAAATACTGCGAGGTGTTAAATCCAACTGTCCAGCAATTTCCTGTGGGTTGTAACCCTGCTCCATTAGATGCAGCACGGATAAGTCACTGTTGTTCAGGCCATCATCACGCTGCAAGGGACGGTTAGCGTAAAATAGGGCGGCTGCTCGAGGGGACAAATAGGGGTTTCCATTGCGTACAACCTTGATAGCCGGAATAAGAATGTCTTCCATGTTATCCTGTTTGTAGATGAAGCCGCGCGCGCCATAATCCAGAAGCCGTGTAATGTAACGAGGGTTCAGTTTATTACCCAGAACGACTATGTTCAGACCCGGATGCTGCTCATGAAGGCGTTTGATAATCTCCTCAATGCTTAGAGAATGGGGTAGATTGTCATCCAGCAAAAAGATATGGGCGCGGTGCTCGAACAACTGGCGTTCGGCGCTTTGTACATCGGCAAATACTCCCAGAACATGCATCATGCCGGGAGATCGGGACAGTAGGGTCGAAATCCCATAACGGCTCAAATCATGACGGTCGACAACAACAATTTCGATAGTCTGCATTTGTCAAACTCTTTTCCCACTCTATAATAAGCAGTCTGGTGGCAGATAAGGTTGTTGTGCAAGTAGGATGGACACTTTTTCCACCCAACTTGTCATCAATAGGAAATATGAAATACGCCTCTTCTCGTAATCTGAATTGTTATCCACAACACCACAATTATAGAGAACTTGGTACAATAGTCAAACGATTTTAATAAACTATAATCGGCGAAGGTGAAGATGGATTATTTATCTGTGGCTGAGCAGATACAAATCTTATTTGACGAGGTACAGCATCCGGAGGGACGACCCTATACCCTTCAGGAAGTCAGTGACCGGCTTGATGTGAGTCTAGCGACTCTGAGCCAACTGCGATCTGGACGGATCAAAAATCCGCAGTTGAGTACCTTGCGAGAATTATGTCGCTTCTTTAATGTTCCTCTACGTTATTTCGAAACGCACAGCAGGGAGGAATGCTATGCTATCCTGGCTGAAGGGCAAGAGACCGTTTCACCAGCGCTGAATGAGATTTCTTTCCGCGCCACGAGCTTATCGCCGCAGGCGCAGCAGGATGTACTCAAAGTGATCCAGTGGGTACAAGCCGCTGAACGGCTGCGCAAGGAAGGCATTGAGCTGCCGCCGCTGCCCGGATTGGAAGATCAAGATGACCCAAATGCCACCGGCTGACCAGAGTATCTCGGTCGCCCAACAAATCCGCCTTCTGTTGGAGTGGAGCGAGCAGCAGCAACATCATACCTTGCGAGAAGTCGCTCAAGCAGCGGGTATTTCGACGCAAGCCCTTGCCAATATCCTAGATGGTGAAGCGCCTGATCCACGTCTGAATACCCTACGTGGTCTCTGTGATTTTTTTCAAATCTCATTGGATTATTTTGCCTGCCGTACAAAGGAAGCCTGCCAGACCTATCTGGCACGCCGCACAATCCAACAGAGTTCTCCAACAATCCTACAAATCACCCGTGCTTCCCAGCAGCTCTCGCCGCGTGGGCAGGCCAATGTCCTGGTGATTCTCCAGTGGCTCAACAGTAAACAACCTGTTTAGCTCAGTACCAACGGAAAGACGATTAGAACGGGTAAACTACCCACCAAAGCGCCAAGAGCTACTTGAGGCAGCGTGTGATTCTTCGTTTCCATGCGTGCCCAGGCCGTCGAAATTAGGATGATAACTGCAAGAACTTTGAGGAACGGCGTATCCAATTTGCCCAGCACCAGCAGTCCGGTCAGGCAGCCAGAAATCACAGCTGTATGGATCGAAATCTTGGTCAACACCTGGTTAATGACGAGTTGTGCCGGGATCCATACGAGTAGTGCGATTAGGCAGGCCACTAGAACTCGTGGGGCGTTCAGGATAATCAATATCACAAGACAGATGAGCACGCTAAGCCAACCGACAATATACAGTGGTTTGCGCGTATCCCGTTGATATATGAAGCGTCCTCGGCGTTGCAAGATTAGTTGCAGAATAACGTTGGGAATAAGCAATATTCCCAGAATTAGAACTGTCCAGCCCAGTATTTCAGTGAAACTCATCTCATTGAGGATTGCCAGCAGTGTAGGCACGCCGACGACTGCCGGATGGAAGATCAGGCTTATGACAGTGGCAATCCGGTTTTGGTAAGTTGGGCGCATATCATTCATTTCAGTTTGATAATCTCATTCACTAAATCAGGATAAGAATTGGGGGAACGGGCAAGCTCGTGTATCGCGAGGTACAGTGCTTCGCCTTCCTTGCTCACGCGAATAAAAGGATGACAGTCCAAGATAAAAATCAGGGACCGGTAAATCGCTAATTCCAGTTGCTCAGGATTCAATATGATCCATCTGGTCTGAAGATCCGGGTTGTGCATAGCTCCCAGATTTCGAACCCGATACTCAATCCGTTTGAGCCGCCAATAAATCAGTAATCGCGCTGGATAACTGAATATTCGTGGGCGACGCTGCGGCAATAGCATCAACAGGAAACTCACCGCCACCAGATACATGGCAGGACGGAAGGTCTGAATGAGCGCATCCACGCGATTGAGTCGATCAGCGAGAACGAGCATGCCTGCTCCAATACTGCCAACCGATGCGATCAGATAGCTGGCGCAGCATACCATGGAGGCGGCGTGCTTGAGTTTCATGAACGCGATTTCTTCCTGTTTCCAGAAAGACCAAACGTTGGGTAGAAACGAGAACGTGATAAAGACACATATCACGGTATCGCGTAGCGCAATCATCTCTAGACGAAAGTTCGAGAGCGGCATCCAAGGGTATATGAAATAGAGTGCGAAAATCAGCGTCAGGAACAAGATAGTTCCAAACCCTAACCAGCGAAGGATTGAATAACTTTCCAATGCCACGTTGATTGTCAGCAGGGTTTGTTCATATAACTGCACCATACCAAGCAGAGCAACCGATTTCACATAGAGTGTAATCGGCTTTCCGAGGAATACGTGATCCACAATCTGCTCGGCCTGTTCTCCGAACAGCGTGAAAGCTATGAGACATAGGAACACCTGAATCCAGATACGGCGCGAAAACACCGCGCCCAGACGGCGATGCCAGATCGCGTAGGCCAGACGCAAGCCGAATAAACCCCAAGAGATAACTAGGAGGAGGATAGTAATTAAATTCACAGTAGAGGCTTATCCCATCCAGCCTAGCGTGTCCGTGAATCGATCTAGTCCCTTAATAGAAGTAATGGCGCGCGTGAGTTGATCAAAACGCCGAGCCGCGACGAGCTGCTGCTGAATGAGATAAACGAAGGTTTCCGCTTCCTGCTCTTGCTGATCGTCTTGAATGGAAGAAGAATTCATGAAGCCCACATCGCGCGTGAGATGAAAGATATCTGTATCAGCAGGCAAGACTTCACTAATCTTCATATGCTCGTGTTTAAGGAGCATATGGGCGATTTCGTGCAGCACGATGTGGATTTGATGAACGGGGTGCGTATAACGGCTATAAAAAATGTAGTCTGCTGTTTCAGCTGGTATCCATACTCCAGTTACATCGGGTCGAAAATTATAGGGTGTACACAGGATAGAACGTGCTCGCTGTGCTTCCAGATGATGAATAAAGTTCTTGATCTCAAACTGCCGAAAATCGAATCTTAAGTCCTCCACGACTGACCGCACATACTGCCAACGCATAATAGAATTTGCCCCTCAATGATGTAGCAGCGAATGATTGGAAGGCAGTATAACAAACCGTATAACAACAAAAATGGGATATTAGTCCGATTATTTCCTTTGCCATAGATCGATTCTCCTTTCTTCCCCCTATGTCCTATTTTGCCTGCTGAAATGACATCTTTTGACCGTATAGAATGTCAGTTGTAGGACATTACCATCCATGAATATCCGTTACGCTGAAAAAGACTGAATAACAAGGGCCGCTACCTATATAGCGCCTCATTACTCTTGGGAGCGAAAGCAAAATGTCAAAGGATCTATTCGAGGCAGCTTCAATTCGACAGAAAGAAGACATGGTCAAACGAGTGCTTGTTGTTGCCGAACTACTTCTTAAGGGCACTGAAGCAACAATCATCAACCCGAAAATAACTGATGAAGCGAGTGAAAAAACACGAGATGCAAAACCTGTAGTATCGTCATGAAATTATATCAGCCGTAACGCACAGAGGAACGTTCACATTCATGGCGACCACACGCAAGCCCAAGCCAATTGCAGCGCCTCAGCCAGGTTGGGCAGTCTATCTACGCACCAGCAGTGATGAAAATCAAAAACCGGAAATGTCGCGATCTAGACAGCGCTATGTCATTCAGGAGAATGTGCTTCAACGGTCTGACCTGCCCGTGGTTGATGAATATATAGATGTTCTCACTGGTAAAACGCCTGAACGGAAAGATTATCAACGATTGTTGTCGGACGCGCGAGCAGGCAAATTCTCACATGTTATTGTGGAGCGAGCAGACCGTTTTGGGAGAAACGATACAGAAGCGTTGCGTGCAATCGATGAATTGCATGAATTTGGTGTAGCTGTACGCTTTGCCAATTCCCCTGATCTCGACCCAATCGATCCAGATGATCGTGTGCTTGTCGCGCTATCATTCACTTTGGCGAGGCGCGAGTCGGTGCTTCTAGGTATAAGAGTAAAAGGTGGTTTGAAAGCCAAAAGGGGCGCCGGAGGATTTTGTGGGCGCGCACCTGATGGATATGTTAACACTGAGGCGAAGACAGCACCTGACACAAAAAAGCAGCAAGGTCGCAAAGTAACTTGGATTAAGCAAGATCCTGAACGCGCAAAGATGTGGCGCTACGCTTGGGATCTATTGCTTGAAGACCGTTTGACGTTGGAGGAGATAGCCGAGGTATTGCACTCACGCGGCTATCGTCGCGCTAGTGGACAGCCATTCGTTGAAATCAAGAGTGGTGGGAAGCGTACACCAAATGTCAGCACACTCTCTAACACCTTTCATAATTGGGCATACGCAGGCTGGGTAATCAGCAAATCGAATAATATCCCGCCTAAGACGATTCGCGGCAACTGGGATCCTATTGTCACAACAGAAGAATTTGAACTGGGTCTTGAAATACTAGCGCGCCGTAATCAGCATCGCCGTGTCCGTCGAAAACAGGATTATCTCCTAAAAGGTCTAGTTTTTTACGGCAATCGCAACGGGAGTCCATTAATTAGGCTTACAGGTTCAACATCCAATGCCGGTCGCCCAAGGGGCGGTACACCGTATTATCGAGTTTCAGGTGCAGGTGGGGTTAGTTTTCTGTGTAGTGAAATTGACAGCCAAATTCCGTTCGAACTTGAACGTATTCAAGTGGATCCTGAGCTTATTCCTATAATTCGCGCTAGCTACACTTATGAACTCGCTGAACAATTGGGCCATTTACGGCCTGATGAACGAGTACAGCTTGAGGCGGCATTGAAAGCCGTCGATGACGAGGAATCTCGCATGGCGAGGTTGTTTGCATCGGGAAAGATTAGTGACTCGATCTGGGAAAATCTTTGGACTGAATGGCAAGATCGCCGAATCCAGTTACGTCGAAGTCTGGCTATGCTCGATCAAGAGCGAGAAGTACATATCAACAATCTTGATGTAGCCCTTGAGATTATTGCAAAAATCGGACTGCTGTATAATAGTTTGCAGCGTAGCGATCAAAAAGAATTGCTTCGTCAAGTGGTTGAACGGGTGATAGTGAACGATGAGGGGAAAATAAGGTTGGAGTTGAGGTCACCGTTTGCGTATCTTCAAGACCTAACTAGTGAGATACGCAATACCAATCCTCATGAAGGTAAGAAGCCGGAAATAAAAACAAGCGGAGAATACACCGCTTGTTTTCAGGAGCAATGTTCGAATTGGCTCCATGTGTGCTGGGGGACCTGGATTCGAACCAAGATCGACTGAGCCAGAGTCAGCAGTTCTGCCGTTGAACTATCCCCCAATGGATTGTGGGGATTTTATCACAGCCAAATGCCCATTTCAAGGTTCAGCCCAGGCTCTCAATCAGTTTCGGGCGAGGGCTTCAATCGCCAGCCGAATGCGCCGCAGCGATTCCTCTTTGCCGATAATCTCCATCGACTGGAATAACGGTGTGGAGACCACCTGTCCCGTCACAGCCGAGCGGAGCGCGCTGAACAAATCACCCACTTTCAAGCCGAGTTCTTCAGTCAGGGCACGCATTTCCGCTTCCATGTGGTCGTGATCAAAATTTTCCAGCGGCGCGAGATGGTTACAAGCCAATTCGAGCGCATTGCGCGTTTTGGCGGCGTCCATTTTTTTCGGGATCAACTGCTCAGGCGGAGAAGGGATAAATTCTTCACGGAAGAAAAATCCTGCCATCTCCACGACATCATTGAGCGTTTTGATGCGTGTCTGCACCAGCGGCGTGACCTTGAGCAGCACTTCCATATTGACCTCAAAACCAGCTTTTTCCAACGGCTCACGCAGACGCCGTGCCAGTTCCTCGATAGGCATTTCACGGATATAGGTACCGTTCAACCAATCCAGTTTTTCAATTGGGAAAGCGCTGTTCGCGGGATTGATGTGGGTGAGATCAAAGCGTTCAATTGCTTCTGGCATTGTGAACACTTCGCGCTCGTCGCCGAATGACCAGCCGATATTTGCTAGGAAATTATCCAACGCTTCCGGCAGGTATCCCGCTTTGATGTAGTCATGCACCATGACGGGAATAATATTGCCAGCTTTATCGCGCGGCGGGTTGCGCTTGCTAATCTTGCCTTTGCCGTTCGGATTGAGCATCACAGGCAAATGCGCGTAAAGCGGCGGTTCCCATCCAAAAGCCTGCCATAACTGAACGTGTAAAGGCGCGGAAGGCAGCCATTCTATCGCGCGCATAACGTGCGAAATTTCCATCAAATGGTCGTCCACAATATGCGCCAGATGATAGGTTGGGAAGCCATCGGATTTCAAAATTACTGAATCCTGCTGTCCGCTGTTTTCGAAAACGACTTCGCCGCGCACTACATCCTGAATAACTGTCTGACCATCCAGCGGCATTTTGAAGCGAATCACCGATTTCAGACCTTTTGCCTCGTTTTCCGCGATCTCCGCAGACGAAAGATTACGACAGTGGCGATCATAACCGGGTGTTTCTTTACGGGCTTCTTTTTCTTTATTGACCTGCTGCAACCGTTCCGATGTGCAGTAACAGTGATAAGCCTTGCCTTCGTCTACAAGCTGCTGCGCATATCGTTGATAAAATTCCAGCCGTTCCGACTGGACATACGGGCCATAATCGCCGCCGACCTCTGGGCCTTCGTCCCAATCGAGGCCAGCCCAACGGAGCGCTTCGGTCAGCGAGCGCAGGGCATCCGGGTCATAGCGTTTCTGGTCAGTATCTTCGATGCGCAGGATAAATTTGCCGCCGCTGTGGCGCGCAAACAGCCAGTTAAACAGGGCAGTGCGCAGCCCGCCGATATGCAGCGAGCCGGTTGGACTGGGCGCAAACCGGACGCGCACGGGTCGGGTCGATGAATCACTCACAGGTCAAACTCCTCAATAAATCAAAGATATGTCGCATAAAAGCAGGAAACTTGGGTTTAGTGTGCTAAACCCCTACAAGAAATATGCGACTTATATCGTAGGATCGAATTATTGTAATCGGTGCAGAATGTAATTCAAAGGCTGAAAGCTGACTGCTGATCGATGAAAGCTGCGCCTAAATACGGCGGCGGCGAGCGATCACACTTTCGGCCAGACCAATACCTGCAAGCGTCGATAACAGCGACGTACCACCAGAGCTAATAAATGGCAGAGTCAATCCTGTAACGGGGATCAAGCCGAGATTCATGCCCACAGAGGTCACCGTCTGGAAGAAAATGAACGCAGCAACACCATAGCAAATCAGACTGCCAAATGGATCTGGAGCCATCTGCGCGCCGTAAAGGATACGCATCAAGACCAACGCGATCAGGCCAAGAACGACCATGCCACCGACAAAACCAAATTCTTCCGAAATCACGCTGAAGATAAAATCGGTGTGGCGCACGCGCAGGAAACGCCCTTTATTCTGCGAACCAACCGAGTAGCCTTTGCCAACCGTGCCGCCTGACCCCACGCTGATGAGCGCCTGACGAATGTTGTAATAGGAGTCAGGGTCGCTTTGAGGGCTGATGAAGGTCGTGATACGCGAGCGCTGATAATCTTCCATTTGCGACCAGACAAGCGGTGCAGAAATCGCCATGACCAGCACAAACAATGCAATGTGGCGGAGGCGCAAACCTGCTGCCCAGACCATTACAAACCAGACAACGGCGAAAACAATCGTCATACCCAAGTCAGGCTGGATAAAAATCAGACCAGCTGGGATGCCGAGGTGAATGAGGGATGCAAAAATGGTTGAAAGGCGATCCATCTCGTTGTAGCGACGGGCGAGAAAATGCGCGAGGGTGATGATAATCAATACTTTAGCGATTTCGGCGGGCTGGACGCGGATAC
The DNA here is from genome assembly GCA_044226645.1 of Aggregatilineales bacterium. Classification (GTDB taxonomy): domain Bacteria; phylum Chloroflexota; class Anaerolineae; order Aggregatilineales; family Phototrophicaceae; genus CFX2. The sequence goes on along the minus strand of JBGAGR010000143.1, from coordinate 2,109 downwards.
CCAGGTTAATCCAACCCTGTGTGACACCACCATCACCTTCCACGCCGAAAAACAGCACCAGAACCAGCAAAGCGACCATGACGAGGTAAATCCAGCTTTGCAGGCCGCTTAAGAGGCGGTAATCCATCAAAGCCAGCGCCATCATGAGAATAACACCGAGGATCGCAAAACGGATTTGGTCGGGGACACGGGTCATAAGCGTGGGGTCAATCGCGCCCTGTGTCGCGCTTCGAATCATCAGAATGCCGAAAACGATCAATATGACCGTCACGCCAAACAGGACATAATCAAACCTGCGCCAGATATGTTCAGAATGAATCAAGGCTGTTCACCCCATTCAATTTTCCACATGAGCGACATTCTAATCACACCTCTAAAGCTAAGTGTCATTATAGCCAGTCACATCTGAGAATTGAAGGCTGGTTGAATATTAATCCAGGATACGGCTTTCGTGTGGAACGTCGGGGTCGTCCTTTTCAATATCTTCGAGCGGCTTGGTGAACGGAATCTCAGCAACGATGAGGCTGTCCCGCTGTCGCTGCTGTAACGCAATATCAACGTCTTCAGAGTTCACCGCAACATATTTGGAAATGACAGCCAGAATCTCTTCTTTCATCGCTTGAAGGCGTTCTGGTGGCAAGTTAATGCGGTCATGAACCAGGATAAATTGCAAGCGCTCTTTGGCAGTTGACCCGCTGCCCTTAGGGCTGACGCGACCCAGCACTCGATCAAGAAATCCAGCCATCATCTACACCTCACTACTGACCGTTACCGCCTGCGAAAAGGCGAACCAACTTTTGAAAAAAACCGCCGCCTTCGTCTAACTGCATAAATGGCACATTTTCACCGTTGAGCCGCCGAGCAATATTGCGAAAAGCCTGTCCAGCACGTGAATTTTCGTTCAGTGTAACCGGAATACCACTGTTTGAGGCTGGTACGACATTCTCATCTTCCGGCACGATACCGATCAAACTAATGGCGAGAATATCCGTCACATCGTCGGCGGACATCATCTCGCCCCGGCGCACCATATCCATTTTGACTCGATTGAGAATCAACTTACCAGGCCCTTTATTTTCGGCTTCAAGCAGGCCGATAATGCGATCCGCATCACGCACTGCCGAGACTTCTGGATTGGTGACAATTAATACCTCATCGGCAGGCGCAACCGCGTTGCGGAAACCACGTTCGATGCCAGCCGGCGAATCAATCAAGATGAAATCCAGTTCTGGCCTCAGCTTATCCGTCACTTGAATCATATCTGCCGGGCTGACCGCCGTTTTGTCGCGGGTTTGCGCGGCAGGGATGAGATATAACTCTGGAAACTGCTTGTGTTTAATCATCGCCTGACGCAGTTTGCAACGTCCTTCGACCACATCCACCAAATCGTAAACAATTCGATTCTCTAAGCCCATGACCACATCGAGATTGCGCAGGCCAATATCGGCATCAATAACGACAACCGATTTGCCCATACGGGCTAACGCCGCACCCAGATTGGCGGTTGCAGTTGTCTTGCCCACACCGCCCTTGCCCGATGTGACGGTGACTACTTTTCCCCCCATCCCAATTCCCTTTCCACCTATGACCAGGCTTCCACTATAATTTGATTATTGCGTACCGAAGCGACCTCTGGCCTGGGTTTATGACGCTTGTCGGCTGGTGAAGTCACAATATATCCAGCAATGCGTAACTGCGTTGGGATCATATCCAGAGCGCAGACGACTGATTTTTCATCACCCTGTGCTCCGGCATGAACTTTGCCGCGCAGACGCCCCCAGATGACAATATCCCCGGTGGCGATAATTTCCGCGCCCGCATTGACATCGCCATATACCACGACATGACCCGCGCTGTGAATAGTCCGTCCAGAACGCAGCGTGCGCCGAACCATAACCCCAGTGATACCATTTTCTTCGGGGTTAATTTCAGTCGCTTCGTCAACCGTCGATCTTCCAGGAACGATACTGCCCGCGCTGGTTCGCAGATCGAGCGCATTCGCCGCATCAACAGTTGTGCTGCTTTCGCTCAAAACAGCCCACAATGTCAGTTCGCGCCGTTCGAGCAGCGCCTTGAGAGAACTAAGTTCATGCCTGGGAACAGGCCGAT
>JBGAGR010000142.1:0-19676 GCA_044226645.1 Aggregatilineales bacterium | reverse complement strand
CCGTAGAAACGACCATATCGCCTATTCAATTTTGCTCTCCTATTGGTATGTTTTTTCTGACTTGACAACAAGAATATTTGTTCTACAATGAGATGTGTGCTAATTGGCGAGTAGCACCGCACTAAACGGTGAATGCAGATTCTCGGCTGAGAAAAGTTAGCCCATGACCTCTGAAAATGTCTTTTCTCCCCTCGCCTAGGCGTACTCGCCGGTGGGGAGAGGGGTCGGGGGTGAGGGCTTCTGAGCGTATCCACCACTTATTGTAGTCCTACTTAAATGGCGGTCGGACTGTGTTACGTGGTGGGCGTAAATTGGAAACGCATTTCCATGATTTTTCCTCAACTGTCTTGATGTCTTGGTGGTTCATCTGTCTTCAAAGTGCAAAGATTGCAGAAATTGCTTCCCGTCGAAAGGGCGAGGATTGCACACTTTCCCCGTGATAGTGCAGCACACCCCCTCCCCGCTGTTTTTGCACTATGGAGGCGGTTGAATATCGTATTGAAAGCGCGGCAAATGGTGGAAAATGGCAGCCGACAACAGCGTTTGACGGAGCAGAACAGACCTATCCGCCATGACGGCAGCAGCAAACATTTCGAGGCGGGTTTTCCCTGGCAGGAACGCGGCAGCTATGGCAGAAATCGCGATGATTGAACTCAGATCGAGGCGGGTTTTCCCTGGCAGGAACGCGGCAGCTATGGCAGAAATCGCGATGATTGAACTCAGAACTGCATTCCGCCACCGCCGCCACCGCCACAACCATTTCCCCGTAAACCATAAATATTGAGGGGAACTTTCACGGCCATTCTGCCGCCAGTTCTGCCAATTGCTGATGACTCCTGTCGTCTCCGCATTCCATACTCGGAATCGCACTGTCGCAGATTCCGCAGTAATTTTGAGGGGAATTCTCCCTCGCAAAATCATCGCAGACTTTGCATTATCACGGCGAGAACCTGCCGCAAAGACATTGCGGACTATTGCGGTACTATCGCACTAATGGGCTTAAAGAGGTATAAGGTAGCATCCAAACCTATTCCCGATGATGCCTATCGCTAAAGGACATTGTGAATGGAAACCATCAAACAAATCGTCGTCAATGATCTAAAACCCGGCCTGTATTTACTGGATAGCGATGAACCAGCGGAGGCGCTTCGGCAAAAGATAGAAAATGAAGGATTCATCCTTCTGCATTTCGATGGACGAGAAACTACAAACGAGGCTCAATTTCTAGACAGAGCGTCCTCGATTATGCATCTGTCAGATTTGTCAAAAGATGACAATTGGGATTGGTTCGAGGATGTTTTAAGACGCTTTCCTGAAATGAATCCTTCATTTCCGCCCAACAAAGTTTATATTCTCTTATTCGATCAATTCCAATATTTCGCACAGAATGACCTTAAAAATTTTCTTATTGCGATAGACATTCTGCACGTTACCTCCTGGCTAAAATATTTCTGGCAGCAGCGCTTTTATATCCTCCTTCGAGGTAATATAGAACAATTACCGGAAACAACGAGAGCAGAAATAATGGAACCCAGACCCGTACATCATCGTGTAAGACCACTTTCAAATGACTTCTGGAAAATCGGCATCCTACCCGGAACAGGCGCATCCATCGCCTTCGCGCAGGTCAGGCGTGACGATCAATGGATCGATGTCCTGCGTCACACATCCGAAAGCGACTACAGCAGTTCAAGTAACTGTTCCAGCTTCATCATGCTCCCCTGGTGCAATCGCATCAAAGGCGGCGAGCTGCGTTTTCAGGGCAAGGAATATCAACTCCGCACCACCAAAGATGATGGCACAGCGCGGCATGGCGATACACGCGGACGTGCTTGGCAGATAGATGAACTGGATAAGGCACATATCCGCACGAGTCTTCAATCCACCGTCTACCCGGATATGAACTGGCCGTTCAAATTCTCGGCCTGGGCAGAATATCGACTCGACGGACGTGACTTTATCTGGAGGCTCGCTCTGAAGAACGAGGACACCCAGCCTATGCCGGGAGGTTTCGGACATCACCCCTACTTTGCCCGAACAGCCGATGCGCAGGTACAAATCCCCTGCGACCAATATTTCGAATTAACCGACTTTATGGCGACAGGTGCGCCTGTACCCATCGCGCCGCTGGTGGATTTCCGCCAGATGCGCGACGTACCCGAAAGTGAGATCAATCACCTGCTTACCGGACGTAAGGGAACAGAACCTTCACGCATCCGATTTCCAGAGCAAAACATCGAAGTAGCTATGCACAGCGACCCTGTTTTTGAACATATCCTGATCTATGCGCCGCAGGGCAAACCCTTCTTCGCTGTCGAACCCATGACCAATGCCAGCGACGGTTTTAAACTGTATGAGAATGGGATTCCAGGGAGTGGTATATTTGTCCTACAGTCAGGCGAAGAAAAGATCGGTACTGTCCGGCTATCGCTTACATAACAGGATTGGAATATTTTTAGTTTAAGGGAAATGCCCCGCGCGCTATAATTACGGTATGGGGAATATGCGGTAGTATTTGCAGTGAAACTCCGGTGTGAGGTCTGAACCAGTTCATGGCAACCAAACTCAACAGTATGCGACTGCTGGAAAAACACAATATTCCCTATGAAGTCACCGAATTCCCGGACACCGAACGGGACGCGGAAGTGATCGCGGAAATTTTGGGTATTCCACCTCACATGGTGTATAAAACGCTGGTGGTCGAGCCAGTAGGCGGCGGTAAACCAATTATAGCTATGCTGGCCGCCAATCGTAGTTTGGATTTAAAAGCGCTGGCGACAGCTTCCGGTCACAAAAAGGTCGGGATGGCCTCCCATCAGGATGCCGAAAAGCTGACCGGGTTAAAAGTTGGTGGCATCAGTGCGCTGGCGTTGACCCATAAAAACTGGTCAGTCTATCTCGATCAGCCAGCAGTCGAATTGGAACATATTCTGGTGAGCGCGGGACAGCGCGGCATGGATTTACGGGTTCCTACCAACGCCTTTATTCGTGTGGTCGGAGCTAAGGTTGCAGAAATCAGTACGAATAGTTAAGCGCGTGAACGCGAATGAGTGGTGAGGCAAGACATGTTCTTTAGAAAACGTTCCGGGCAAGTTCAGGACGACCCAACGATTAATCCTAATCGAACGGGCGATTTATTCGCGCTCACAAGTGACGGTTACATTATCGCCCAGGACATCGGCTGCCAATACGAATTGATCGAAGCCCAGTCCTGTGAAAATTGTCAGCATAGACTGATGCCGGTTGCGCAAATCAATCGCTCTTTCCAGGGCTTAAATGAAATAGTGACCATTTGCGAATCCTGTGGTCACCGTCAGAGCTTCATCTTCGACATCAGCAATGTCGTTTACCAGCACTGGTGGGCGGAACGCATGGGGGAAAATTACATGCGTACCTATGATGGCCCACCGCGCACGCCCTGAGCCTGCCTTTCCATCCCCCTCCTCACGGGCCGTTTGCCCGTGCAGGGAGAGGGTTCAGGCAGTCAGGCTGTTTAGCGCGACAGGATGTGAGCCAATTCAAAATATTTGGGGCTAATCGGGCGCGTTTTGGAAATCGCCTTATCAATATCAATCATCTCAATATCGCGATCATCCAGCGCAGTCATCACGCCGGATTGCCCTTCATTCAGGGCTTCCAATGCTTTTACACCCATACGGGTCGCCAGCAGACGATCAAAAGCGGTTGGCCCACCACCCCGCTGGATATGACCCAGAATCGTCAGGCGGATGTCAAAGCCCACATCCGTTTTAGACCGGAGATAATCGACCAGATCAGTCGTCTTATAGCTGACACCTTCAGCGATTACAGCGATGGCGTGCGACTTTCCACGTTTATAAGCATCAGCCAACGCGGCAGCGATCTCTTCCATCTTCAATTCGCCCTCTGGAACGGAAACAACTTCCGCGCCACCGAGAATACTGGAAATGGTTGCCAGATAACCGCAGTTCCGTCCCATCACCTCGATCACGAACGCGCGGGTATGAGATGATGCTGTATCGCGAATACGATCCAGTGATTCGAGAATCGTATTGAGCGCCGTGTCAACACCAATACTCATATTCGTCCCATCAATATCGTTATCGATACTAGCCGGAACACCAACCACCGGAAATCCGGCACGATGCAGCGAAAGCGCACCGCGCAGGCTGCCGTCGCCACCAACCACAATCAGCCCTTCGATCTGCTGCTGGTTGAGGACGCGAACCCCTCTCGACTGCCCTGCTGGAGTTTTGAACTCTTCGTTACGCGCGGTTTGAAGGATAGTACCCCCGCGCTGTAAAATACCACTGACCTCGAAACTGGTTAGCTTGTGGAAATCACCTGATAGCAGCCCGGCAAATCCCTGCCGGATGCCATAGACTTCAATACCATAATGAAGCCCGGTACGAACCACAGCCCGAATAGCAGCGTTCATCCCAGGGCAATCGCCACCGCTGGTCATCACAGCGACTCTTTTCATAGCGAGTGTTTCCTATTACTCCCCGAATAAAAATACCCAATAAAACAACACAGCACACCCACAAAAGGTGTGCATCGTGTTAGTCACAAAAGGGGCTATTGTAGCGGAAAACTTTACAAAAGACATCTAGTGTGGGCGATCAAAAACCTCGATGTTTCGCTCATCTCCCACAACCGTGAGCAAATCCTTAATCAAATCTTCGCAATACGAGGTAGTGTCATTGGGAAATTCCATCTTATAAGAGGATCCCTTGTTATCTTCGAGGATGATCGTGAAGCGATCTTTACCCGGATACTGGGTCAATATACCATGCAAATGACGTAACCGGCGACGATCCTTTTCAGCATCATCCGAGCGCCTAAAATAGATCATCATCCAACGTTCGGGCGGAGTGGGTTTTTCATTAGCGAGCGCCAAATCGAGATCGGATAAATCATCCGGTTGATCCCAATTCACTTCTACGCGGCTGGAGTGGGGTTCTGCCACCAATTGGGGAACCACAGTCGGCGTTCGAACCGCAACTGCACCCTGAGTAGCAGGAGCAACAACTGCTACAGGTTCTGGCTCAGGGAAATACGCTGGTGGGGGTAGCGCTTCACCGGTTTCTTCTTCATAGTAAGATCCATCTGCCCAGGATGGCGGCTCAATCATTTCAGGGGCAGCTTGTTCCGGCGCAAGTGAAGATAAATTCTGGCTCACAGTATCGCCAATAATCTGCAATTCGCTGCGGGAATTATCAACCTTACCAGAAGCACTAATGACCACGCCCTCTTTAATGACATCCTGAAATTTATCCCAGGTACGTGGGAAAAACACGACATCAATAGCCTCCCCGGAATCATGCCAATCCTCAATATGCGCGACGGCCATCATCTGTCCGTTCTTCGTCACCATTTTGCGCAGACCAACCACTTCTCCCGCAACCTTGGCCTGCTTCATCGTCGCACCGCCGTTTGCTTTAAGTTCAGCGACATCGACTGTACCAGCATATTGAAGCGCTTCTTTATACTTATCTGCTGGTCGTCCGCTAACATACAGACCGAGCAGCTCTTTCTCCCATTTCAGCATCTCTCGCTGCGTGACTTCATTGACCTCTGGAAGCGTAAGCGTATCCGACATTCCAGTTTCAGCGCCAAACATGCTCATCTGACCAATTTCTTTGGCTTTATGATAATCGGCACTGAAATTCACAATGCGTTCCAGTGAGGCGGAATCAGCCATTTTCCAGCGTTGACCAAATGCATCTAACGCACCCACTTTGATGAGACTTTCCAGCGTCCGTTTCTGTACCTGCCGCAAGTCCACCCGGCGGCAAAAATCAACTAAACTGGTAAAGGGGCCACCATCCTGTCGTGCCTGAATAATGGGCAGGAGCGCGTGTTCACCGGCGTTCTTGATAGCAACCAAACCGAACCGAATACCGCGTTTGCCGTCAGGCTGCTTCTGGATGTCAAAATCAAGTTCGCTGTAGTTAACATCCGGTGGCAGCACCGGGATACCAAGACGGCGACATTCACTCAGAAACGTCGTGATCTTGCTGATTTCGTCGTGATGTACTGAAAGCAGCGCGGTCATATATTCAGCGGGATAATGACATTTCGCCGAATCAAGATCGACACCGTTCTGGGGGCCGCGTTCGAGGAAAATATCGCGGTGCTTTTTGAGGTCTTTCTCTTTCTTCTTGGATACTGCCTTGCGCATCAAATCCGCTTCGCCGAGTTCGTAGCCGAACAGCTTCCCGGCGATTTGCATAATCTGTTCCTGGTAGATGATTATCCCGTAGGTTTCTTCCAGGATGCCCTCTAACAACGGATGACGATATTCAGTTTCTTCGTCCCCATGCAAACGCTTATTGTACGTAGGGATAAACTCCAGAGGACCGGGGCGATAAAGCGAAACGGCAGCGATAATATGCTCAAATTTCGAGGGTCGCATATCGCGCAGCATGGCCTGCATTCCAGAACCTTCTATCTGGAAAATACCAACTGTATCTCCACGCCCGACCATCTCAAACGTTTCTTTCAGCATCCGATTGTGTTCAGTGTTGTCCGATGGACGATAAGGCACATTGTCCATCGTATACTTGATACCATGATGCTTTTGAATGAAGTCACAGGCTTTACGAAAAATCGTCAGGGTAGAAAGTCCCAAAAAGTCGATTTTCAATAAACCGAGCGATTCGCAGGTTTCCATTGGGAATTGCGTCACGGCCTTAAGCGGATTTTCGCTTTTACTGCCCTCCTCAGTGCTCTCTTTGTCCACTTTAGTCGGGCGATGCAGCGGAATATACTCAACCAGCGGCTTATCTGCTACGATGACTCCGGCTGCGTGTGTCGAGGCATGGCGATTGACACCCTGCAATCGTCGCGCCGTATCCACGATTTGCTTGATTTCACTGCTGCTTTCGTAAAGCTGCTTAAGTTCCGGATTCTCATCGACATAAGTCATGATGGGCTTCGGCTTAGGCTCGGTTGGAATCAAGCGTGCAGCCTGGTTAACAATTTCCAGCGGCACATTCAGCGCGCGTCCCACATCGCGAACTGCCGCTTTCGGCCCCATCGTCCCGAAAGTGATAATCGAGGCAACTTTGTCATCGCCATATTTACGGGCGGTATAGTAAATCATCTCCTCGCGGCGATCATCTGGGAAGTCCAGGTCGATATCCGGCATACTGACGCGACCCGGATTCAAAAAACGCTCGAAAAGCAGTTGATTCAAAATGGGGTCAATATTGGTAATGCCGAGGGTATAGGCGGCAACACTACCAGCACCAGAACCACGTACATTCCACCAGATGTCGGCATGACGAGCAAATTGGCACAAATCCCAGACGATCAAAAAGTAGGTTTCGAAACCCATATTCTTGATTACGCCGAGTTCATAACTCAAACGCTCACGAATCTCCAAATCGTCAGCATGACTGCCATAACGCCACTTCAAGCCTTTTTCACACAGATAACGCAGATAGGTAGTCGCTTCAAATCCTTCCGGCACCGGAAAAACGGGAAGGTGGTAACCCTTGGTGTCCAGATTAACATCACACATCTCAGCGACTTTGAGTGTGTTACTGAGTGCCTCCGGAGCGACAGCGCCGAAATAACGCCACATATCATCCTGGCTGGTCAGGTGATAACTAGGATCGGACATACGCAGACGATCAGCATCCGTCTTGAGGGCACTGGTCTGAATACACAACAAGGTATCGTGCGGGTCATAATCTGATTCGAGTACATAATGCACATCATTGGTTGCTAACAGCGGGACGTGGGTATGATTGGATTTTCCATACTCCAGAAGCCATTTGTTCAGCGTTTCCAGTTCAGGGATATCATGCTGCTGAAGTTCGAGATAGAAATTCTCTTTGCCGAACACATCCTGATACCAGCCGACTAATTCACGAGCTTCTTCATCCCGATTTTCCATAATCATAGACGGAATCTGGGCAGCAAGGCATCCGCTGGTAGCGATCAATCCCCCGGCATGAGCTGCTAAAAACTCGCGGTCAATACGCGGACGGTAGTAATACCCATCCAATTGAGCAGCGCTGGCGATCTTCAACAGATTTTGATAACCCGCCTGATTTTGCGCCAGAAGAAGCATATGATAAGGACGTTTATCCAGCTTGGGATCGCGATCCTGCATGGAACGGCGTGAAAGATAGGCTTCAATACCAATGATGGGTTTAACACCCTCTGCTACACAAGCGCGATAAAAATCAATGACACCGAACATGGTTCCATGATCGGTGATCGCGACAGCAGGCATGTCGAGTTCTTTCGCCCGGGCGACAAGTTGGTCGATTCGGCTTAAGCCATCCAGCAAGGAATACTCAGTGTGGACGTGGAGATGAACAAAATCATGGTCAGACATAAGCAGTTTTTAGCAACTCGTGATTAGTGGTCGGTGAAGCGTGAATAATCAATGACATTCTACGGGTGGTTAGTAGGATTATACCACCCTTAAAGCACAAGTGTTCAAGTCTGAGGCGAGAAATTCAACAAAATTGGTGGTTATTTGGCTTCACGCTGGCACCAGAGCGCTACCAGAAACCAGCCTACCGCCAAAGTAGCATTGCGGGTAGTGACAAACGTATTGTTATCCAGAAAAGACGCACCCATAAAGAAAAAACCGACCAGTACCGCTATAAAACTAAGGAGTTCGAAGGTGGATTTGGGAAGCTTCATGTTTCGCCCTGACGCAATCTATAGTTCGGTGACCCAGCATACCATTTTCCTACGAAGTTGTTTTATACTCAACACACAATGTAACAAAAGTTGGGCTACACTATTACTATGCCAGAATTACCGGAAGTAGAAACTGTCGTGCGCGGATTACGGGATCCATTGGTCGGACGGCGGATAGAAAATGTTTGGTACGAGCGTGAAAAAGTGATTCAGACACCCAGCGCGGAACAATTCAGCGCCCGTATCCTGGGTCAGACTGTTCAAGCAATTAACCGACGTGCCAAGTATATTATCTGCCAGATGGATCATGATATTTTCGCTGTGCATTTGAAGATGACTGGGCGTTTGTATGTCGCCAGCCGTGCTCACAGTGAATCAGATGATCGTTGGGTGCGACTGCGACTCGGTTTGGACAATGGTGATGTGTTGAACTTTTCCGACGCGCGGCGTTTTGGGCGCGTTTATCTGGCAGTAAGCCTGAATGAAATCGCGCCAAACCTTGGCCCGGAACCGCTGGAAGATGCTTTTACCGTGAAAGTGCTGCGGGAACGACTGGCACAGCATCATCGTCAGATTAAGGCCTTGCTGCTTGACCAATCGTTTATCGCCGGGGTGGGCAACATTTACGCCGATGAAGCACTGCACCGTGCAGGCATTCACCCACTGCGACTTTCCGATGAGCTGAGCAAAACCGAGTCTCAACGGCTTCATGGAACAATCCGTGAAGTGCTGAATAACGGAATTGTCTACCAGGGAGCCAGCATCAACTGGTATCGCAAACCAGATGGCACACGGGGTGAGTCGCAAGATCATTTTCAAGTGTATGATCGTGAAGGTGAAGCCTGTTTCACCTGCGGTCAGCCCATTAGCAAAATCCGCGTCGCCCAGCGTGGGACGCATTACTGTCCAAATTGTCAACCGGAGAAACGGTAATGGGGAGCGATCTCGATCAATTTTTAAAACAGCCATTCGTGCCAGCAGCTTTCGGCATGATGTGCTTTTTTGGCATACTGCTCATCATCACAGTTGCATTATTATTTTATGTGCGGCAGCGTAAAGCAGCAAAAGAACGTCAGGCAGCGGCGAGTGTCCCTGGTTATGCAACCATCGCCAGTGAACATGATATGCCTGATTTAGCCTTGCTCGTCCATGCACCACCTGCCCCAATTCAGGAGGCTGTACCCTTAGCATCACTTGTGCCGCCACCTGCCCCGACAGCGCCCGCACCAGTGCGTCCAGCACGTAAAGGCACATTTACCATTCGTACACAGGATGGGGCTGCATCAGAAGCTGTAGAAGTAATGAGTGTTTTGCGCGATGTGGTGGATGGACAGTTAATCGTGCAAATGGGCGATAAGGCCTATCAGAATATCGCCAGCAGCCCAGAAGCAAAAGACCGATTTAACAAAATCATGCGTGAACTCGGACAAATCGCTGCTCAAGCCAGCAGCACCCCAGTACAATCAGTGGAATCTGCCGATAAATCTGCATCTCCTGAATACGATGAAGAGACAGCACCGCCGGTGGTGGAATCAGAACCACCCCTACCTGTGCAGAAACCTAGACCAGCAAGCGCTCCACCGCCTGTACCTCGTAGTGGTGTCATGCCGGGCGATTTACCGAGCTTCAAGCTGGCAGATAACCCGATGATTAAGCCGAAACGGGGACAGAAACTCGATCTCAAGCCTGTTCCAGAAATCAATATTGCAGGCGCGATTGAAGCCTACCTTCAGTACAAATTGCAGAATACGCCGGGCTACACCGGACGGAGCATTCATATCTATCCTGCGCCAGATGGCGGGGTGAGTATTGAAGTGGATGGGCAGTATTATGATGCTGTAGGCGATGTGGCCGATACTGAAGTACGCGAATTCATTTCGACAGCCATTCAGGAATGGCAGGAACGGCACTAGTCCTGCCATTCTTCAGGTGCAAACTAAACAAACTGCTCGTCAATTTTTTGTACAACGGCTTTGCCATCCTGCCCCATAACATAGTGTCCAACTGGACGTTGTGAGTCATGGGGGAAAAACAGGGTGGCATTTGTTTCTAATGCCCATTTTTGCCAACGACGCTTGCTTTCCAGCGTTTCGAGTGGTTCGACATCATAGCCGGTCATCCAGCCCAGGCGTTCAAAGTGGATGGCATAACTTGCCATGTCGCAAACGAACATGCCATGCTGACCATTGCTTTCAAAACGAATGCTCATATGAGCCGGTGTATGTCCCCGTGTGATTACGCCGTAGATACCGGATGCGAGTTCCATATCCCCATCTAACAGGCGCATTTGACCAGATTGATACAGCGGCTCGTAATTCATGAGCAGATAAGTGGCACGAGTGCGCTCATTGGGGCGCATGGCATCTTCATATTCACGGCGCTGCACCACGTATTCGGCATTAGGAAATGTCGGCTCAATCGTCTGACCATCGGGAGCAAATTTAGTATTGCCGCCAGAATGGTCATAGTGCAGATGGGTATCAATGACCAGATGAATATCAGCAGGTGAAAGACCAGCACGAGCAAGTCCAGCCACTAAATCACCATTTGGGCGCTGCATAACCAGATTGGCTTTCTGCTTCTCAGGAAGTTTGGTGCCATAACCGGTATCAATAATGATGTTTTTTCCGCCAACCTGAACGAGAAGGCAGTTGGCAATCATGGGCACAAGATGGTTTTCATCCGGAGGAAGCAGAGGCGACCAGAGGGCACGGGGCACCAAACCGAAAGCTCCACCGGGATCAACCTTGATGAAGTGATCGTTAATCATTTGAATGCGAAGGTCGCCAATCTGGAGCATCGTTATTCCCTGCACGAAAAAGCGGGTTAAAAAACATATACCTGATAAACAGCCAGATAACAAGCTAAAACAGGCTAAATGTTTACGTCAGGTTAGAAATAATTCGTAAGGTTGTTGGTGATTAGTTTTTAGTCATTAGTAAATACAAGAAGCCGACAACTCGGAATTGGACAGATCTGTGTGTTTCAATACACGATAATTATTGTTTGACCTGCAAGAGGTCTTGGAATTTAGCGACCAGTGCAGCGCGTTCGTCGGGTGGCAAGAAAGCTGCGCGTGCTGCAACAAGAATCTGCTGCTTAACACTATCTATTCCCAAGGCCATGTCATCGGCGACGCGCACCATTTCGTCAGTCAGGGTAATGTTACTGACGAGCGGATCATCGGTATTGATGGTTGTCAAGACCTGTCGTTCTACCAAATTGCGCAGGGGATGCTGCGACCAATCACTTACAACACCGCTTTGGACATTACTGGTCGGACAAACTTCCAACACAGTGCCACGTTCAGCCAACCAATCAACCAATTCCGGGTCTTCGACAGCGCGAACACCGTGCCCGACACGATCCGCATGGAGTTTCTCGACAGCTTCACGGACATTGGCCGCGCCGCCCCATTCGCCAGCATGAATCGTTATACCGAGACCAAATTCCTTAGCTCGACGGAAAAGTTTCCAGAAGGGTTTAGCGGGAAAGCCGCCTTCATTCCCTGCAAGATCGAGCGCCACTACGCCTTGATTACGGTATTCAAGAGCGGCAGCAAGCACATGTTCGCCAATTTCGACACTCTCATGACGGTTCATGGATAAAATCAGCCGCACCTGAATATCGTGTTCCTGGGCTGTTTCCGCAGCAGTGGAACACACCCAATCAATAACTTCATAGTAGGAACAGTTGAGGATGTTCGAGAGCGCGCGCGGTGTAAAACGCAGTTCCATGTATTTGACGTTATCCGCCGCTGCATCTTCGACAGCTTCGCGCGTAACCCGCTTAATAACCTGCGGTGAGAGGAAAAACTGCCGGATTGTTTGAAATTTACCAAGAAAATGCTGCGAATTACGGGTTTCATCAGGCATCATCTGGACAAAGGGGCGCAGCATATCAATGCCGTCTTCGGGCGGTGAGATATTAAATTCGTGAGCCAACTCCACCAGGGTTTCCAGGCGAACAGCACCTTCGAGATGTCGATGTAGTTCAATTTTGGGGAGCGCATGAATGGTGGGCAACAAGCCGTCTTTAGCCAAAACCCGGTTCCTGTTTATCTTTAGCAACATGTTCCATTATAGTCAACCGCGTTCCGCTAACAACCAGCTCCAATAGCGCCAGGCTACCATAACCGCCAGTGTCACGGCGAGAGCAGGCAAACCAATATATAACAATATCCAGCCCGGATCGGCATTTAGCGTGCCTATATCAGCATTGGTGAGCCAATTATAAAACCTTGCCAGAACGCTGATCCCCATCAAAGCAGCGGCTATATAAAAACCAATATAGTAACGGGGTGTGTGCGTTACCGCTCCCAAGCGCTTACTAAGCTGCGCCATCACCGTCATGGCTAAGGCGATGGAAGCCAGTCCAAAGACACTGAAAATGCCACTTCCAATCACTGTATGTCCCCCTAGCGATGGTGGGTCATGAGATGATAAAGGACAATCGATAGAAAGCCGAGCATCAACCCCGCCGCCCCAATGAGCAAATCGGCGAGAATGTCACCCGCAATCCGATCAAGACTGGCATACCTCACCAAGCCTGCTCCGAACAGTAGGATGGGAATGCCAAACAACTGGAAATATGTTTTTTCTGAGGCGAAGCGCTGATAAAACCGCGCAATCAGCAGCAGAAAAGCCAGGAAAAAGGCTAACAAAAACCAGGCATACAGCATCAACAACTGAGCGACTGAAATACCAGCCAAGCAGCCCCCAATTACAACATGCCACGAATGACGTGGTAAATGGCCTTAACACGAAACACGCGGTCATCACAGGCGCGAACAAAACTACTGACCAAATCACGCATGGCCGAATCGTCAGCAAGAGCATAAATGACCTGCCCGGAAACCTGACTCTGTTCCAGAACACCAGTCTCAGCCAATTCACTCAATTCGCCAGTAATCGTACGAACATCGCGTCCGGTATAACGAGCAATATTCTCAGCGGTGTCAGCAGCGTGTGGGTTGTCATGGAAAAACCGAACCAAGTCCCACTTCACAAAGGAATTCACCTTTTTCCGCAGGAACTCCAGCAGCGTCGGATCCATATCATCCATCAGCCGCGATGCAATGTCCGTCTGAGTCATCCTAGCCCCTCTCCTATCTCTTCTCATCCTTCCGTACATGCGAATAGAACAAGACTTTTGCTGAACTCATCCTACCCCATATGAGATGAGCACAAAGCAAAAGTCCTAAGACAATCTACTTTGCGTTACCGCGATCGGTTTTATAGTGGCAGTATTTGTACTTCTTGCCACTGCCGCACCAGCAGGGGTCATTACGTCCCAGCTTATTCTGCACCCGCACGGGTTCCGGACGCGATTCCGCAGCCCCGGAAGCCCTTGCCATCTGCATAGGTCGGCGTGTTGGCAGCGGTTGACGAGCGATCTGAGCAGTCAAAAGCTGATAGGCTGCCTGATAACGAATTTCTTCGAGCATCCCACGCCACATGGCGAAGGATTCGCGCTTGTATTCCACCAATGGATCACGCTGGGCAATCGACATCAAGCCAATACCTTCACGCAAGACATCGAGGTCGGTGAGATGGCGCTGCCAGTGCTGGTCGATAGCGCGCAGCATAGCCCACTTCTCTACGCGAGGCATCATCTCTGCACCAAATTCGACGGTCTTGCGATCATAGACTTCATCGACAGCTTTAAAGAGCATCGATTCAAGTTCATCAATATCTTTGCCGACCATCGTTTCAGGGGTTATTTCTTCGGGAACCGGGAAAAGCTTGAGCAGATTGCGATACATCCCGTCCAAATCCCAATCATCGGCGGACGTATTGTCTGGCGCGAATTCATCCAAGAGATTTCCAATCGATTCCTGGATGATTTTGATGTAATCCTCGCGCATATTCTCTTTTCCCAGCACTTCTTTACGCTGGGCATAGATGACTTCGCGCTGCTTATTGACCACATCATCATATTCGAGGACGCGCTTACGGATGTCGAAGTTGTGACCTTCTACACGCACCTGCGCCTGAGCGATGGATTTGCTAATCATGCCATGCTCGATGGCTTCATCTTCCGGCAAATTCGCCCAATTCATAACGCTCTTGACACGATCACCGCCAAAGCGCTTCATCAAGTCGTCTTCGAGACTGAGGTAGAAACGGGTTTCACCGGGATCACCCTGACGACCGCAGCGACCACGCAACTGGTTGTCAATACGGCGGGCTTCATGGCGTTCGGTACCGAGGACAAACAGACCGCCCTGCTCCAGTACAATTTCACGCTCAGCTTTACATTCACTTTCCGCTTCGGCCAGGGCAGCTTCCCACTGCTCGGACGTAGCATCAGTAAATTCGATGCCTTGTTTGCGCAATTTTTCACGCGCCAGCCCTTCTGGATTACCACCGAGCAAAATATCAACACCACGACCTGCCATGTTGGTGGCAATCGTAACGGCTGCGGCGCGACCCGCCTGGGCGATGATCCCGGCTTCGCGTTCATGCTGCTTGGCGTTCAGAACTTCGTGACGAATACCGGCACGATCCAGTGCTTTACTCAGGCGTTCAGAGGTTTCGATGGCGACAGTACCGACCAAAACTGGCTGTTTACGCTGATTGCGTTCCTTGATTTCCTGAACCACCGCCTTAAATTTGGAGGCTTCGGTCATGTAAATCAGGTCTTCATGATCCTGACGAATGATTGGCAGGTTAGTTGGAATAGCGACCACTTCGAGGTTATAGATTTTCTCGAATTCTTCGGCTTCAGTCAGCGCCGTACCAGTCATACCCGCCAGCTTGCCATACATGCGGAAGAAGTTCTGGAAAGTGATGGTCGCCAGTGTCAGATTTTCGCGGCGGATTTTAACGCCTTCCTTAGCTTCGATTGCCTGATGAAGACCTTCGGAGAAACGCCGCCCGTGCATCAAGCGTCCGGTGAATTCATCAACGATGATAACTTCCATGCCTTCGCGACCATTCTGGATGATGTATTCCTTATCGCGATGATAAAGGGCATGGGCGCGGAGTGAATTATCGAGATAAGGAATCATCTCAGAATTATTCGGGTGATAGAGTTGATCAATTCCTAACTTGCGTTCGATCTTTTCAACACCCTGATCGGTCAGAAAGGCGACACGATCTTTAATATCAACGACATAATCACCGTCGGGTTCCTCGTCTTCGACACTCTGATCACTGCTGACCTTGAGCGTTTTCACAATGGCGGCGAATGTTTTGTAGTAGTCGGAGGGTTCATCTGAGGGGCCGGAGATAATGAGCGGGGTTCTGGCTTCGTCAATCAGGATGTTGTCTACTTCGTCTACAATGGCGAAGAAAAGCTCATCCGGCTGCGCCATCTGGTTTTTCTCGACCACCATATTATCCCGCAGATAGTCGAAACCAAATTCATTATTCGTGCCGTAGGTAATATCGGCCTCATAACAATCACGCCGCTTACAGGGACGCAGATTTTGGAAACGCGCATCAGATGATTGAAAATCCAGATCGTAGAGGAATGAACCTGCTTCCGGATCGGGACTATCACCCTTACTCTGGATAACCCCTACCGACATACCCAGCGCATGATAAACCGGCCCCATCTGCTGGACACCGAATTTACTGAGATAGTCGTTAGGGGTAACGAGGTGAACGCCTTTTCCGGCTAACGCATTCAGGTACAGCGGCAGCGTAGCGACCAACGTTTTACCTTCACCCGTTTTCATTTCAGCGATACGTCCGGCGTGCAGCACAATACCACCGATCATCTGCACGTCGTAGTGGCGCAGGCCAATCGTTCGTACGGAGGCTTCACGCACGACAGCATAGGCTTCCACCAATAAATCATCGAGGGTTTCGCCAGCGGCAAGGCGTTTTTTGAATTCGTCGGTTTTTGCGCGCAAATCGGCATCGCTGAGTTTTTGCATGGCCGGTTCCAGCGCGTTAATTTTTTCTACAGCTTCCCGATAACGAGACAGCGCCCGTTCTGTTGGGTCGCCTACAACTTTCTTGAGAATCGTTTTGAACATTCTGGCCTCAATTTCCAACCGAGAACGGTGGCAGTTTGATATGTAAGCGGGAATTATAGCATAGTCCGATAAGTATTCCGTTAGAAGGTCGTCTCATTTGTAGATGAAGCGCACTGGTCGTTCAGCCCTCCATCCCTTAGTATAATCAAATCCCCAAAGTAGGGAACGTTGAGGGTTGCGAAATATTACGATAAATAGGGAAAAGAAACATCCGTTATGACGGTCTTCAAACAATTCATCCGCCGAAAATCAAGCGCTGTGGTACTCAGCATTATAGGCGTTGTCCTGCTGATTATTGTTTTCGCAGGAGCTTCAGCAAATGCTGTACTGGATGCCAGCGAAAATCAGGCCAGCATTCATTTCACAGCGGAGCGGGGTTATATCTGGCTGCCAGGGGAGTGCCTGACGGTACGCTGGAATGTGGACGGCATCCGCGAAATTTACCTGAATGGCGAGGGTCAGGTGGGGAGTGGGCAGCGCGAGATTTGCGTGAATACGCAAACGCAGCCGACACTAAGCGTCAAATTTCTGGATGACAGTCAGAAAGATTATGCGCTGACAATCACGATTTTGCTGCTCAATCCATTGTTTATCGTTGGGGTGATTTTGACCGGGTGGGCGCTGATTGTGCTGCGCGCGGCGATTATGCAACCCATCGGCGCATTCAGCAGCAAGTTACGCACGTCGGGATTCTTGCGTGAGCTGCCCAAACGGCTGGCGCTCATCGCTATGGGCATCGCATTCGCTTGTGTCATGCTGGAAATCGGCCTGCGCTTTTATTACAGCCGCTATGGGTCAGCGGAAGATCGTATCAAATACCTCATGACGCGCGAGGAAATCCGCGATCTGAATAATATCCTCGTGCCGATGCCGTATGTGAATTATGTCCCGTCACCGACCTACACCGATCATAACAAGCTGGGTTATCGCGGGCCGGACATCGCACTTCCTAAGCCTAAGGGGGTCTTTAGGATTGTGGCGTTGGGTGGGTCTACAACGTACAGTTCCGCCACCACTTCAGCCGAATCGTACCCGGCACAGTTGCAAACTGTGCTGCGCGATGAATACGGCTACAACAATGTCGAGGTCATCAACGGCGGATTCATCGGGTATACGACGTGGGAGACGCTGGTGAATTTTGAATTCCGCGTACTGGAACTTGAACCGGATATGATTATCCTGTACGAAGGGGTGAACGACATCACACCGCGCGAACAAATTTCGACGGACTGCTATCGGGGGGATAATGTGCTGCGCGGACTAAATCCAGATCGCGGTTTCTGGATTGAAAACGATACGCCCCTGAGCAATATCACGCTCTATCGTGTTCTCGGCATCAATCTGGGATGGATAGACGACCCCAGCAAAATAAATTCGGCCTTTGAACTGCCGAAAGCGGACTGCCAATTAGATAACCTGCCAGTGGAAGAAAGAGTAGCGGATAACCCACCCGTTTATTTCGAGCGGAATATGCGGAATATCCTGCTGATTGCTCAGGGAAATCATGTGCAGCCAGTGCTATCGACCTGGGCATATTATGTCGATCAGGAGCGTCCGGAATACTGGCGTAAGGCAGTAGACGAAAATAACACCATTATCAAAAATCTGGCAGGGGAAATGAATGTGCCGCTGATTGATTTCGCCGCGACTCTCCCTATAAAAGCTGATTACTGGGGCAATGATGGCATCCACATGTTTTTGCCGGGAAATCATGAGCAGGCGGAAGAATACGCGGCATTTCTGGTCAAGCAGAATTTATTGCCAAAGCCGCAGTAGATTGCGGCGTATATGAAGTCGATTTTCGGAATGACCAGCTACGGACTGGAAGCTGTTGGCGCGGAAGAATTAGCGGAAGTGCCAGGTATCACAGTTACTGAAACGGACTACCGGCGCATCACAGCACAGTGTGATGAGAGCGCATTAGCGGCGCTGCTGGATTTGCGCACACTGGATGATTTGTATATCGACATAGCGACATGGGACAACATCAAACATACGCGCGACATGCTTCCAGAGCTGGAAGAACGCTTCCGCAAGCTGGATTTGAAACTCGCCGCCAAAACCTGCGCGATGGTTCGACCTATTCCAGCTGAACCCATCTTTTCGGTGACAAGCAGTTTCGTCGGAAAACGGAACTACAACACGGACGAAATTAAAACAGCCGTCGCAGAAGCAATTACCATACGCCAAAACTGGCGCTATACACCCGATGACCGGGAAGCGGATTTGAATGTGCGGCTGTTCATTGTCAAAGAAACCGCTTATATCGGTCTAAGACTTGGAAAGCATCCACTGCACGAGCGCGATTACAAACGCATCGAACGTCCCGGTGCGCTCAAGCCATCGGTGGCAGCGGCGATGCTGCGATTAGCGGATGTTCAACCCGGAATGAAACTGCTCGACCCATGCTGCGGAACCGGCTCGATTTTAATCGAGGGATCGCGGATGGGTGCGACTGCTCATGGCGGTGATATTGAGGCTGAAGCAGTTAAGGCCACTCAAAGCAACATCGCAGCAGCCAAAGTTCAGGTGGAAGTTGAGAAATGGGATGCGCGAAAACTGCCGCTGGCTGACCACTCAACAGACCGCATTGTGACTAACCTACCCTGGGGGCGACAAATTGCGGTTGATGATGAACTGGTATCCTTTTATGGGGATGTATGCCGGGAAATGGAGCGCGTTTTAGCGCCGGGAGGTAAGCTGGCGGTGCTAACCAGCCTACCCCATCTCGTCAAATTCAAGGGGTTACAACCCGATCAGGCAATTGATATTGCCTTATTCGGGCAGCATCCCACGATAGCGATCTATACAGCAGCAGATTGACCTATTCCCGGAACAATTCGCCAACGCTGCGGCCTTGATGACTGCGCAAAATGACTTCGCCCAACAGCGGCGCTACCGACAGAATGGTCATATTCGGCAGGACATTTTCTGGCGGCAGATGAGCGGTATTGGTGGTAATGATTTCCTTCAAATCGAGGCCGCCCAGTTTTTCGAATGCTCCATCCTTGAGTAGAGCATGTGTGAAGGCCAGATAAATATC
>JBGAGR010000141.1:0-19985 GCA_044226645.1 Aggregatilineales bacterium | reverse complement strand
CTCGATGGTGCAGCACAACCGACAGGAAACTGCACTCAGTGGGTCGCAGGTAAGTGCACGGGAAGATGCTGCCGCGCTGGAAGTGCTGCGAAGCGATACGATTACAGGACAACGCATTCTAGTATCCCCGATTATCAGTGGATTTACCCACAAGGGATTCTGGTCGGGCTGCGCTATGCCGAAGAAAAGCTGGCGGAGATGCAAAGCT
This sequence comes from Aggregatilineales bacterium, assembly GCA_044226645.1. Classification (GTDB taxonomy): domain Bacteria; phylum Chloroflexota; class Anaerolineae; order Aggregatilineales; family Phototrophicaceae; genus CFX2. Next base: position 19,777 of record JBGAGR010000141.1, on the reverse strand, counting down.
TACCTGCGGCGAATATTCAGGACGTTTTAAAGGCGTTGATGAGGATTTGCAGAACCGGCATAAGAGCAGCACGGTCAGGGGACAAGGGCTGGATCTGATGGGCGCTATGAGCAAGCTGATGACCGGACAGTCGGAATGAATGACCTGACCGACATGGTGAGCCGGTTAGGGTCGGTATCAGCGTGGACAGGGTTATCTTCAGGCATTGCAAATTTTGCAGCGGGTACGTTTTGAGCGGTCAGCATTTAGCAGTTGAGCAATTAGCAAAGGCGAAAAGCCAATTTAACATGCAGACCGCTGGTATAAGCGATAGAACGGAACAGAGCATGGCGTTGTGGATATGATTGAGATTCATTTCAGCCAGATGACAGCGGCAGCGCGGAGCGTTGCCGACCCATCCGCCGGGTGAACTGCGGCTGTGGGTGTCCTGGATGGCATCGAACCGGGAAAATCCTGACCGATGACCGGACGCAGCCGAGATGGGTTGTTGTGCAGGATGGATTTGGGACGCTGTTTCTGCTAAAACCTTTGCTTAAGGAGATTGTGAATATTTCCGCAAATCGGGCGAGAGGTGCTGTATGGATTCTGGGACAATGATCGTTATGAAGCGCTGATGCCGCAGACAGAATATGATGGGCGTGTGCTGGAGTTTATGAACGGCGCGGTGATCTGAGCGATTACGAGCCGCCGGAAGGTTGTGAAGTCCAGGTTATGGATAAAATACCGAGAATTCTCGCGGTTTTTGCCTGATGCAGGGAGATGATGAATTGAAGCCGTGAACGGTCCACATTAACAACGGGGTCGTCGAAATCGGCACCAGTACGAATGAACCGTATCTCCGCCGGGGATATGCCACCATCGTCTGCGCGACTCTGATTCGCGAATGCGAGCAGCAGGGCTATCGAACCTACTGGAACTGCGCCAAACAGAACACGGCATCCACCGCACTGGCGCGAAAATTGGGTTACACCAACGAAAAAGAATACCGTCTGTACGGCTGGTTTCCGAGCAATTAGGTCAGGACGGCGACAACAATAAACCATGATCGAAATCCGCAGCCTGACCGAAATTGACCGTGATACCTTGAAGCGGCTTATCACGGGTTATGTCTCTAAGGAAAAATATGCTGTGACGCGGGAAGAGTCTGACGAGAAAAGCGTGATCGCGCTGGAATTGGTCAAACTCAAGCAGCCCTATATCAAGCGTTATGATGACGTGAGTGATGAGGATTTTGGGCGTTATCAAGGGATGCTGCGACAGGGACTTTCGCTGGGCGCGTATGATGGGGATGATCTGGCGGGAATCGCGATTTGCGAGATGGAAGCGTGGAATCGTTCGCTGTGGGTGTGGGAATTTCATATCGCGGAAGATCAACGCGGCAAGGGTATTGGTCGGGCGCTGATGGAAGCATTGGCCGAAAAAGGGCGTGCTGCGGATATGCGGGTGATCGTGTGCGAAACCCAAACGACGAATGTCCCGGCGATTCGATTTTATCGGAAAATGGGATTCGCGCTGGATGCCATTAATTTATCGCTGTACAGCAATGAGGACTGGCCTGACGGGGAAATCGCGGTGTTTATGAAGCGGAAGCTGTGATAAGAGTCAAAAGTCTAAGGGAGAAACGGACACGATCTATCGTGTCCCTACATCAAACGAATTCTTTTTCGCTTCTCCATTAGACAGATTGCAGTGCTGAACGCATGTCGGAGATGGTGGCGAAGCGGTCTTCGGGTTCGTAGGCGAGCGCTTTCATGATAATCTGCGCGAGGGATTTGGGGATGGCGGGATTGATAGCGCGAGGCGGCGCATAGGTGAAAGCACGCTCTTTACGGGGATCGATGCGCGTGAGGAGATAATGCAGGGTCGCGCCTAGTGCGTAGCTATCGACTGACGGGCTGGCGAGGCCGTGATATTGTTCCGGCGGGTTAAAGCCCTCTGTGCCGATGGCTTCAGCGGTGATGGATGATTGTCCGGGCGGCAGCACAAGGGCGAGATTGAAATCCACTAACCACGCCCGATTGTTTGTATCGACCATGATATGCGAGGCTTTGAGATCGCGAAAAATGATGGTCGGGGATTTTTGATGAAGATAAGCCAGCGCACCGGCAATATGAATGCCCCACTGAACGACCTGCTGGACTGGCAAAAAATCACCTTCGGATGGAAAGCCAGACAGGGCGGATGGCCGGGAAGATATTCGTATAAGGCGGGAATGTGGTCGTGATGCAGTCCGGCGCAAAGAGCGGCTTCATTTTCAAAATAACGGCGTGCTTCATCTACCGGGGAATCGTCACGCAGCACCTTGAGGGCGACTTCCTGCCCGGTCAGGGTGTTCACAGCATGGTAGACAAGGCCGATATGACCTTCTCCTAAAAGAGATCGAATTGTGTAATGATGCAAGCGAGTTGGGAAAACTGTAATCATAGGCGTACACAATGCCAAATGCAATTGAAAAACTCAGAAAATTGGGATCATTAGCAGAATGGAGCAAGTATCAAATATCAGTCAAATTTCCCCTTGCAGACCAGGCGCGATTACTTGAAGAGTTGAGGTTAACACCTAATGATATACGAAGACAAGACATTGTATGGGTCTATAAAGATAGGCTGTTTTTAGTCGTAATTGAAGGAGTTCTGGCGGGCGAGCAAGTGAAATTCAGACTTTACCCTTCTGATAAAGATGGTCTGTACTATGCAACCTTTACTATACTAACAAAGATACAACCTTTGTACACCTCAACAATAGAATTGATGCTTGATAGATTGTCGGATTGGCTGGATGCCTATTTCGATGAACTGGAGCATGTTTATCAAAATAGCAAGACTTATCGAATAACGGTCAAAGATTTAGGGGCTGAGTGGCAGTCTTACATACCTCCTGCCAATTGGTAGTCCTCGCTGACCCTAGTCACATAACATCGTTTTCGCGGATGAAGGACAGCAACCATTTTCCCGCATCAGCATTACGAAAAGCATCGGCCATGCCTCGCGATCATAGGAAGCTGTACTAGCACTCGTCACAGTGATGGTCATCGACGAGGACGATTTTGCCGTCCTGCCATGTGGCGATTTGTCCGCCGTAGAGTCGGGCAAGGATTTCCGGCTTGTAGACTTCCTCGGCGGTTCCGTAGGCGATAATTTCCCGGCGGAGTGCCATCACACGGTCAAAGCGGCTGAAGGCCAAACCTAAATCATGGGTGCAGAGGATAACGGTCATGCCGTCGCGGTTGAGATCATCGAGCGTGTCCATGAGGCTGGCCTGCGCGCTGGCATCCACACCGCTAAAGGGTTCGTCAAGCAGCAGGGTGTGGGCTTCCTGTGCCAAGGCTCGCGCGATGAAGGCTCGGCGGCGCTGTCCACCGCTCAATTCGCCAATCTGACGCTTGGCGAGATGTGCCATGCCGACGCGCTCCAAGGCTGCATCCACCGCGTGCCACTGCGCTTTTCCCGGCCAGCGCAGCCAGCCGATATGACGGGTGCGTCCCATCATGACGACATCGCGCACCGTGACCGGGAAATTCCAGTCCACGCCTTCATGCTGGGGGACATAGCCCAAACAGGTTAACTGCTGCCCACAAATATCAACGGTTCCTCTCTGGGGCTGCAAGAGGCCGATAATGCTTTTGATGAGAGTCGATTTACCCGCGCCATTTGGCCCGATGATGGCGACACGCTCCCCGGTATTGACGCTAAAGGTGATGTTTTGGATGGCGGGGTCGCCATTGTAACGGACGGTCAAGCCGCGCACATCCAATGCGGTGTCAACTGGTTCATGGTGATGACCATTGCTGGAAACGGGTTGGTAATCGGCTATTTTGAGCATTCTCAACTGTCCTATCATACAAAGACAAAACGAACCGCCAAGACGCAGAGTGATTTGAGGTCAAATCTCGCCTCAAACCACCGTCCAGCATTTAATGTGGTGTTATCCTTGACGAAAAAATGCACGATATTCTTTCGCCAATTCATTAAGCGGCGCGGGCAGAGCGCCCCAACATCGACCAGAGATAGCCTTTGCCGGGAGCCAGGAAAAAGGCCAGCAAAAATATGGCGGTCATGGTCAGGACGATGGCGGCGCTGGGAGCCACGCGCAGATGCCACGCCAGATAAATGCCGATGATGCTGCTCAGAACGCCTATTAAAGCGGAGATCAGCATCATGTGATGCAGGCGTTGGGCGAAAAAACGGGCTGCCGCTGCTGGCGTGACGAGCATCGCGGCGACTAAGGCCACACCGACCACCTGCACACCGATGACAATGGTCACTGCCAATAAAATGAGCAGGAGCATCCGCAGCGTTTCAGCCGGAATTTGCAGCGTTTCCGCCAGAGTCGGGTCGAAGGAAATCAACAGAAATTCCTTGTAGAGCAGCACGATCATGACGATTACAGCGAGGCCGATGATGGCGATCAAGGCCAGATCATCACCGCCTACCGCGAGGATGTTGCCGATGAGGATGTGATTGAGATCAACGGCATAATTAGCGGCTTTGGAGATAATGCCGATGCCGAGCGCCAATGTCCCGGCGAAAACGATGCCGATGGCGGTATCTTCGCGCAGTCTGCCACCGCGTGTCAGGAAACCTACAGCCAGCGCGGATAAAATCCCGGCGACGAGTCCGCCCACCAATAAGCCCTGTCCACCAGAAATGAGAAAAGCCACCGCGACACCGGGCAGGACGCTGTGCGCCAAGGCATCGCCCAGAAAAGCCATGCCGCGCGTGACAACATAAGCTCCGACTACCCCACTGACCGCCCCGACCAGGATGGCTGCCAGCATGGCACGCTGCATGAAAGCCGGAGCAAGCGGGTCTAGTAAGATTTGCTGAATAATTTCCATAAACCGTAAAAAGCCTTCGTCAATCCGGTCACATTTGGCATGTTACAAATGTGCAACAAGAATCCAGGTAATTGAAACTGCGTCTCAATAGACAATGATACCTACGCGGAGAGCAACGATCAAGTCCCGAATCTCATCGGGAAAATAGTGGGTGAGTTAACAATAGTGGAAAATAATAAAGATGGAAGTGCTTGACTTAACTTCAAGCACAGCGGATAATTTTTTTATGAATAAATGACAGAAATAAGCGGGGGAGGGATTTAATGACATCTAAGATTCTGTATGTAGAAGACAATCCACAAAATATGCGCTTGGTACGGAAAATCCTGCAATCCGTTGGATACGAAGTCATCGAAGCTATTGACGGCCTGACCGGGCTGGCGATGGCAGCGCGTGAAATGCCTGATTTGATTTTAATGGACATTAACCTTCCGGACATCAGCGGGTTAGAGGCCACACACCGTCTTAAGGCTTCACCCCAACTGTCGTGGATCCCAGTGATCGCTGTTACCGCCAACGCTATGCACGGTGATCGTGAAATGGTGTTGGAAGCTGGCTGCGATGGGTATCTCGCCAAGCCGGTGATGAAAAGTGAACTGCTGCAAACGGTTGCTACTACCCTGAAGCGTACCGTTTCCGCCCACTAAAACAAAAGAGGCCATTTGGAATCTTATGCACCCCCGAAATCGGGGTGTCTGCATGTAAATGGCCTCTCAGGATGCTCTGAAACCTAGCGAGTCAGCCGTTTCGGATAACTCGTCAGTACATCCAAACCATTTTCGGTCACCACCACGTCATCTTCAATACGAACGCCTCCGAGGCCGGGAATATAAATACCCGGTTCGATGGTGAATGCCATGCCCGGTTCGAGGACATCATTAACATTTTCTGCGATTTGCGGGATCATCTCGTGACCGTTCAGGCCTAAGCCGTGTCCAGTGCGGTGGATGAAATACTCACCATAGCCAGCGGCCTTGATGACATCACGAGCGGCTTTGTCTACCGCACCCATCGTCACCCCCGGCCCTCCGGCCTTGATGGCGGCTTCATTCGCGCCTAAAACGGTGTCATAAATTTTCTGCATTTCGGCGGTGGGTGTCCCCAGACAGAAGGTGCGGGTAATGTCTGCCGGATAGCCTTCGTAACGTCCGCCGTAGTCGATGAGCAGAAATTCGTCTTTGCCAAGAACGCGATCCGTCAACATGCCATGCGGAAGAGCGCTGTTGGGGCCAGTCTGCACCAGCGGCTCGAAGGCTGCGCCATCACTACCGAGGGCGGTCATTTCTTCGCCAAGACGGGCGGCAATCTGCTTTTCGGTCATGCCCGGCTGCACCCATGCCAGGAGTTTATCCAGTGCAGCTTCGCTGATCTGGACGGCTTTGCGCATGGCTTCTACTTCGTCAGGCGTTTTCATAGCGAGAATGCGAATGATCTGGCGTTCCAAAGCACTGACGCGGATGCTCGAATCAATCTTCTGGAATTCGAGCCATTCGGTGACGCGCATGGTGAGACCGTCTACGCCTAACACTTTCCCCTTCAGACCCAGTTCATTGACGGCATCCTTAAAGGCGTTCTGATAGCCTTCGGTATCTGTCCATGAGAAGGCGCGGGCTTCGAGGTCAGGCCGCTGGTTGATTTTGGGCATCTCCAACTGGGGGATGATGATCGACATCTGTCCATCGGGTGTGAAGATGGCGAGGATAGGCCGTTCGGAGAGATGAAACTGCAAGCCTGTGAAGTAAAACATATTCATGCCGGGGACAAGGACGATGGCATCTGCCCCAGCAATTTCGCGCAGTTTAGCCTGCCGCGCGGCGTAATCAATTTTCATGAAGTAGCTCCTGTAAAAGTCTAAAGTGAAAAGTTTAAAGTAAGGCGATTACTGGTTAGAATCGTCCTAGATCAGGCCGTAATTTCATGTGGCGATGATAGCATATTTCGGAAAAGTGAGTGTATCCACGATTGAATGGCGGTTATAGAATGCTCAAAGTGAAATCAGACAAGGAAACAACCATGCAATTGAATGCTGAAGCGGTTAAGAAAGCCAATGCACTGATTGATGAGGGCAAATTCCGTATCAGCACGCCGTGGCGGCAGGTGCAGCCATCGAGCGAGGCGGAAACCAAGTATGCGGAAAAGAACGGCTGGCAGGCTTATGGTCAGTGGTATCTGGCGATTAATCCGGATGCGCCAGAAGGCAGTAAGGAGCGTTATCTGCTGCCGTTTGGGGATTTCAACAGCATCCACCGCAGCGGATTGATGGCGGCCAGGCAGGAAGCGGAAAAAGCGCATAACAGCGAGATTGAACAGGCGGCGGATGATCTGCTGTTCATTTTTGACCGCCTGAATGCGTGCTGAGTAGCTGAAAGCTGGTGGCATCACAATTCGGCTGAGCGCAAATCGCGGTTCATAGCCGCTGCCATCCCGGTCAGTGCCAGCAGCCCACCTGCCAGAACGAATAATGTCGTCACATTGAAGTCTGCTATCAAGCCCGCAATACCGTTGGAGATAGGGGTTAGTCCAATTTCCGCCAACACAATCAGGCTCATGAAACGCCCCATCATATCTTTGCTGACACGCTTTTGTGTCATGGTGATAACGGTCACATTACCAAAGCCAGCACCGCAGCCAATGAGCAGCAATAGACCGCAAGCCATTATCAGGGTCGGCGCGAAACCAATACCCATCATCAGGATGCCCTGTACTGCTACCAGTAGAAGCGTGACCAGACCTGCTCGCTGCATATGAGCTACAGCAGCAGTGAACGTCCCGATCAACATGCCAACGGCGAAAGTTGAAAGCATCGCCCCAAAGGCGGCAGAGCCTTCGATGAAGCGAATCCTGCCTAACGAAGCGGTTCCGACAATCAACGGCCCGGTGAAGAGTAGATTGACTGCCGCAATCACCAGAATGATGGTCGGTAAAGTCCTGTCACGGCGCACAAAGGCCAGCATATCCCTGATTTCGCCAAAGATATTCGTTCGTTTTCGTTCAACGGCAGGCCGCGGAGGTGAATGCATCAGCAGCAGCATGAGGGCGGTGAATAAAAAAGTGAAGGCATCGAAGACGAACGCTAACACGATACCCATGACATTGACCAGCACACCGGCAACAGCAGGGCCGATAATCTGGACGAGCTGTACAGCGCTCTGCATCATTCCATTACTGGCCTGGAGGTTATCTTCATCGACGATCATGGGGATCATTGCCCGATAGGCAGGATGGAAAAAGGCATCCACAATACCGAAGCAGAAAGCAATCACAAACAGAACCCACAACTGGACAGCCTGCCCTGCCACAAAGAGCACCAGAATAAGCGTGATGATGAGCCGCAGGAAATTCGATGTAATCATCACAGCGCGTGGGGAGAAGCGATCGGTTAATACACCCCCGACCAGCATCAGCAGGGCGCGGGGGATGCCCCCCACCATTAAAACAGTGCCAAAGGCGAGCGATGAACCCGTCATCTGAAAGATTAACCAGGGTAAGGCAATCGCGTAAAATTGGTCACCGAGCAGTGATATATTCTCTCCCAGCCAGAGGAACCGGAAATTGCGATTTGCCAACGCACGCATCCATGCAGGATGGACGCTGGCGCGACTCATCTGCATGACAAGCCTCCCGCCTATTCATCCACTCCCTATGAGGTTAATGAACTGGCAGGTATATTGCGCGTGACGATACTCACGGGTTGAGCCGCAGGAAATCATGCTCATCAGCCAAAGGTGTGGCTGATAACCTGAAGGGTACACAGTTTGATTGTGTACCCTGATTCTGTCGCTTTTAGAGGGCTGCGTCGATGAACTTCAGCACATCGGCTTTGAGCTTTTTGAGCGATTTCACATCCAGATAAAGCATGTGCCCGGCTTCATAATCCGCTCTATGAATGTTACCCCGAAGCGCTGGATCAATATCCATGTGGTTGAGGGTGTATTCGGTGGCGAAAAAGGTGGTCGCGAGATCGTAGTAACCCATCGCCAGAAACAGTTTCAGATAGGGATTTTTGGCGAAGGCACTGCGCAGGGCTTCGCTGGTATCGGGATATTTTCCGCCGTCCCATTCCCAACCGCCGTTGACCTCAAAACTGAGGGTCTCATAGGCGATGTCGGTTTCGTAGCCCAATTCAGTGCGGGCATAGTGATTAAACAGCGCGGTATAAGGCGGTGTAATGGCATTCAACGAGGGATCGAAATCGGGCACTTCGCTGACTTCGAGTGTGTCGATGCCCTGAAAACGGCTGTCGAGCCGCCCGACGGTGCGTTTCTGGTCACGCAGCAGTTCCTTGCAGAAGCGCATGATGTGAATCCGCAGATGCGAATCTTCGATATAGCGCGGGGACAGTCCGGTATAAGCGGCTAATTTTTCCACGACTGCCGCGCGTTCAGCCCCTTCAAGACGATCACCCTTCATCAGGGCGATGGTGTAGTCAGTTTCCGCCCACTGCGTGACTTCTGCCAGCACATCCTTGAGCGCCCGTTTCTGCAATTTGGCATCGAGCTTTTTGTGATACCAGGCGGTGGCGGCGTAAGTGGGGAGGAACAAGGCATAAGGCAGGTCATTGCCCCGGTCAAAATCGAGGGTCTGGAAATTCATGACAGTGGAGATCAACATAATGCCGTTGAAGGCGATGCCCTTATCGACCAGATAACCGGAGAGGCCAGCGGCGCGGGTTGTGCCATAGCTTTCGCCAGCCATGAACAGCGGCGATGTCCAACGATTGTGGCGCGTCAGATACAGGCGGATAAATTCGCCTACGGATTCAATATCGCCCTTCACCTTCCAGAACTTTTTGTTCAGGTCTTTTTTGGCGGCGCGGCTGTAGCCAGTGCCAACCGGATCAACGAAGACCAGATCAGTTTTATCCAGCCAGGTATGCTCGTTATCGACCAACTGATAAGGCGGCGGAGGCATGAATCCCTCATCGGTCATTTTGACGCGCTTCGGCCCTAATGCGCCCAGATGCAGCCAGACCGAAGCTGACCCCGGCCCACCATTAAAGACGAAAGTCAGCGGGCGCTTCTCCGCCGGGTCTTTGGTATCCAGTGTGTAGGCCATGAAAAAGATGTTGGCTTCGATTTCACCCGTTTCATTATTCTTAAGGGGCATCATGCCAGTGGTGGTGGTGTAAGTGAGCTTCTTGCGTCCGAGTGTGATGCTGTGCTGCGTTATGACAGGCGCGACTTCAACGAGTTTTGCAGCTTCGGCAGGCTGCTTGGCGGCTTCGTCGGCAGTGGGCGTAGGCGATTTTTCGTCCATCAGAGTCTCCTTCTGTATTCGTGATGGTTGAGGAAAACTGTTTATAGCGTTTGTGGGGCTTTTTTCAAAGTGCCACTTCTCCAGCTAATTCACAGTATCCAAACAACACATGTTCAATATTGGTCACTGGTCAAGTTGAGTTTTCACAAAAAATTGTCATATAATGAATCCACTCGTTCAATAATCGTATTTTCGGTATTGTAATCATGGTTTCCGTTCACAGTGTCGAAACAGCAGCCGTAGAATGTTCCAATCTGACCAAAGCCTTTGCTGGGCGGATGGTGGTCGAACACGCCACGTTAACGGCGCGTCCGGGGCGAATACTGGCGCTGCTGGGGCCGAGCGGGAGCGGCAAAAGTACGACTCTACGCATGATTGCCGGATTCGAGTGGCCTGATAACGGCACGATCAGCATTAATGGACGGGTCGTCGCGGCAGATCGCATCCGCATCCAGCCGGAATATCGCCACGTCGGTATGGTGTTTCAGGAAAATGCCCTCTTCTCCCATCTGGATGTGGCGGCTAATACCGGCTTCGGTCTGAATTTACATTTACGCGAGAAAGAACAGCGGGTTGAGAGCACGCTGGCAATGCTGGGCTTAACCCCCATCGCGCGGCGGATGCCATATGAGCTTTCGGGCGGTGAGCAGCAGCAGGTAGCGCTGGCACGAGCGCTGGCTGGGCGACCTGATGTGCTGCTGCTGGATGAACCCTTCGCGAGTCTCGACCCGATATTAGAAACACAACTTCATACTGATTTACGAAGCGTGGTGAAAGAAACGGGAACAACCTGCATCCTGGTCACCCACAATCAGGAAGAAGCACTCAGCCTGGCGGATGAAGTGGCGGTGATGATTAACGGACGGATTTTGCAATCGGCAGCGCCGGAAGTTGTTTATCATCGTCCGGTGAACCAGGAAGTCGCGGCATTCGTAGGGGAAGCCAATTTCCTGCGCGGGGATGCTCAGGGAAGCGAGGTCGAATGCGCATTAGGCAGGCTGCCGCTGCTTGAACCTGTACGCGGCGCTGTGGATGTGATGGTTCGTCCGGAACAAATTCGCATCAAGACGACTCCTACATCACAAGCGGCAACGATTACGTGGCGCGAATTTTATGGGCATGACCAGCGCGTCGGATTGTGCCTGGCGGATGGGACTAATCTGGTGGCGCGATTCAACAGCGTGCGTCAGTACAGCGCTGGACAAGCGGTACAGGTGAGTGTGTCAGTACCCGTTGTGGCATTTCCTCGGCGATAATCCATATTTTTGACAGCGGACACGATATATCGTGTCCCTACATCACGCCAACACGAATTGAGCTTCCCTTATCTCAATCTCCGTTAAGTTTTGTCGCGCTCATTTAAATTCATTTAAATATTTAAAATCTTCATTGACATTCAAGTAATGGTTAGAATATAATTAGAGTTGAACGTTGAAACAGATTTAAATGTTGAAATCTTCTTGATTTTCAGGCTGTTTCGATAACAGGTAAAGGAAGGTGCTATGCACAACATCAATTATCTTCTGGCGAAGGCCATCCAAACTGACCAACTGCGCAGCGCGAAGGAAAACCGTCTGGCACGGTTGATTGAAGCGCGGCGGAAGGCACTGGTGAGCGCCTATAAAAGAAAAGTCCGTGTCTGATGGAAGACACGGACGCAAGCCCTAACGAGGCGGTAGGATAACAAACACCCTACCGCCTCATTTTTTCTCACGGGTATGGCATAATCTGCAAGCGCATATATAATGCAACTTAATGTTTAAACAGAGGTCTGCTGCCCTTAGAAGAATCATGTCCGAACCAAACCCTGATCCTAACCAACGTTCCCCTTTGTACAAGCCTGATCCAGAATTTATCATCAATGATCTCGAAACCCTCAAAGTCCTGGCTGACCCCCTTCGTATTCACATTGTTGAATTGGTGACACAAGCGCCGCGCACCGTGAAACAGGTGGCGGCTGTGCTGAATATGCCGCCGACCAAGCTGTATTATCACATCAAGCAGCTTGAAGAACGTTCGCTGATTCGCGTGGTGGATACGCGCATTGTCTCCGGTATTGTGGAAAAGCAATATCAGGCGGCTGCGTTGAGCTACCGGGTCAACCGCGAATTGTTTTCGCTGACACCGCAGGCGGGCAAGGAAAGCCTGAATGTCATGCTGACGGGGCTATTTGATGACACGCGCGAGGATATTCAAACGAGTGCTGAGGCAGATGTGCTGGATGTTTCCGCGCATGAAGAAGCGGACAAACCGCTCAACCGCTCGCTGCTGATTTCGCGTCAGACGCTGTATCTGAAACCGGATACGGCGGAGGAATTTTACGGGCGACTGAAAAATCTGGTACGCGAGTATGTGCAGAAAGGCGGAGCCGACAACGCAGGCGTTAATCCTTACGGACTGCTGGTGGCTTTATACCCGTCTACCGGAGCGGCTGTTCAATCGGACGACAAGTCATGACATTCGTCCAGCGGCGAGGGTGATAAATGTCATAGCGCCCTACTCGTATGTATGGGACAATATGGGCGTGAGTAAAAGATAACAGAACGAACCAGCAGACAAAGAACCCATTGCAGGAACCTGCTTCTCTAATAAACTTCTTGAACTATTGTTTTAAGAACGCCTCTCCAGACCGAGAGGCGTTCTCTTTTCCCCTCAGGAAGTTTCCCCGGAGGGCGACAAGTCCCATGACAAAAGTCACTGCCGGTAGCAATTTTCCACGAACCATCCCCTACAAACCGCGTTAGCCCTACATTCCACCGATTTCGTGCAAGGCGAGATTCAGGGAACGCGATTTTCCAACAACAGACGGAAATCACATTGATTCCCATACGGAAGCGATATGACATTTGTATAGTTGATTCCCTGATGATATTCACTACCTGCTCTGCCGTGACAGGCGCATAATGAGGACATCTTCAAAACAAAACCAAGCGCAAGATAAGCGCTTAAAAAGGGAGAATAAAATCATGAGCAGCATTGTTACAAAACGCGGGACAGTTGTCGAAGAACCACCACTCGCACGGTTCCTGTTTAGCGATACACGGATTATGGCATGGTTCTGGTTGGTCGTCCGCATTTTGATCGGCCTGGAATGGGTCAATGCAGCTTCCCATAAGATTGGCAGCCCGGACTGGATGGAAACGGGTAACGCACTCAAAGGTTACTGGACGAATGCCGTTATTGTTCCTGAAACGGGACGCGCAGCTATCAACTATGACTGGTATCGCAGCTTTATTCAGGGCTTGCTCGACAGCGGTTCGTATGTGTGGTTCGCCAAGCTAGTCGCTATCGGTGAACTGGCCGTTGGTATCGCGCTGATTATCGGTGCATTCGTGGGCATCGCGGCCTTCTTCGGTGCGCTGATGAACTGGAGCTACATCATGGCTGGTTCGACCAGCAGCAACCCCCTGCTCCTGATCGGTGCCATCGTCCTCATCCTGGCCTGGAAGATTGCTGGATACTACGGTGCAGATTACTTCCTGCTGCGCTGGCTGGGAACCCCCTGGAAGGGTCATAAGGCGGAAGAAGTTCAGCCAGAGCAGAAACCGCAAGAACGCGGACACGCTCCCGGCGTAGCCTAACACTCCCAACGACTGCATAAAAACAAAGCGTCCCCGGAAACGAGGGCGCTTTTTTGTGTTCAGGGCAGACGATTTCATCTTTACCCAAAGCCGCGACTGCCGCCCTTCCCGCCCGTTTTTTGGAGATGCAGCGCCTTTTCGTGCAGGTCAAGAATATCCTGAACGGCGAGTTCGCGATTCTGGGCGTGCTGGAAAGCGGTATCCGTCCCGACACTGAACATGTAATGTGAGCCTGCTACGACGCGGATATGTCCTGCCGGGAATTCCAGACCGCTGAGCAAATCCATCATGGGAACCAGGCCAACCAGCGTGTCTTTATGTCCGAGCATCACGCGGAATAAATCCCATTTATGAGCGATTTCCCAGTTATGCAGCAGTCCCATCGCGCGGAAGGTGGCGGAGGTCGTGGCGCGGGGCGTTTCATCATACTGCGCGGTGTGCGCCTGCTTGACGAAATTGCTCGATCCTTCGCAGACGGCGTTCACCATATTCGGCTTAATGAGGTTTTCCACTGACTCAAAAATACGCAGCTTATCCACGATGCTGATGCCAATGCCCATCGCATTAAAGAAGGCGCGGTGTACGGTATCGTTGAGAAGGAGCGCGGGGGAAAGTGCATAGCGGGTTTCCTCGCCTATATCCCACTGCATGGGGTTCAGGTAGAACAAAGCTGCACCGCCCATGCTGTGCCCGACAAAATTAATGGTCTTGCGGTTCGAGTCTCCGGGCTGGCGGCGAATTTTCAGGGTGTTGACCCAGCGTTCGACGGTGGACATGGCGGAAGGTGGGCAGCAGGAATCGAGTGAGGGATTTTCATTGGTAAAGCGGCTGTAACCGAAGCCATTATGGTCAAGCGATAAAGCCACCAGACGGCGGTTTTCGCGCACGATCATTTCCGGCATTTCTTCCCAGACGGTATGATTGCCTGTCCAGCCATGAATGAAAATGACATAGCCATCGGCATCATAAAAACGCCCCGGCAGGTCTTCATCGGCGACATCGTAATCCTCCGCCCAGGTGACTCTCCACACCATGTCCGTCAGACCGGAGTCGATCAACATGGAACGCCCAAGGGTGTTGTCAATCGCATTTTTTGCCAGCAAATCGGACATGCGATAGGTGGCGGTCTGTGTGTTAGGGAGGCTGCCCGGCTCGCGTTTGGAAAATCCCTTTGCCCAGGTTAAGGGGGATCGTGATGATGAGATCATAAGTGTCTCCGCTTGACTATAGAGAAGGTTACATTTGAGATTATAGGGCAAAAGGGGTTGGGAAGACAAAAGCGACAGATGGGGCAGATTAGAAACCTGCCCATAGGTATCAACTTAAGAATACACCGCCACTTCTGACCCCTCCCTAACCCTCCCCGTAAACGAGGAGGGAACAGGTTCGCCAGATTTGACTCCTCCCTCGCTTGCGGGGGAGGCCGGGTGGGGGTAAGCCATTCATGACATAAAAGGAGAAGCGCTTAACTTGCTATCTATGGGCAGATTAGAAACCTGCCCCGCTGTTTCGATTTAGCGCGACTTAATCAGAGCCGCAACCTGGGTATAGGTTTCGGTTTCCAGAATGCGGACCGTGTTATCCGCCGAGTAGGCCAGATATTTACCGTCCGGGCTGTAGGCCAGATCATTGGTGAATGTGTCGCCCG
The DNA here is from genome assembly GCA_044226645.1 of Aggregatilineales bacterium. Lineage (GTDB taxonomy): Bacteria > Chloroflexota > Anaerolineae > Aggregatilineales > Phototrophicaceae > CFX2. The sequence continues at coordinate 4,455 of JBGAGR010000141.1, read as the reverse complement.
TATGCACGCCGAAGGTCTGCACCTGCCTGAGGGTATCGCTTTTGAAAATGCGGATAATGCCCTGCGGATCACTCTCGGCTGTGGCAATCACCGAACCATCCGGGCTGAAGACAATCGCATTAATCAGGTGACTCTGCGAATCATCATCCTGGGCGCGGATGAAGGCTGCTGCACGATCCACATGATCTTCCGCCTTCGCGCCCGTGATATTCCACATTTCGACATTACCGTTCATATCACCGACCACCACTTTGGTGTTATCCGGGCTGAAGGCAATTGAAGTCAGGGGAGGCGTATTCGGGCCTCGCTGCAAGTAGAACTGACCGCTCCCATCCAGCGGATAAACGCTCATAAAGTATTCGCTCATCCCAACCGCGGCAAATTTGCCATCCGGACTCAGAACTCCGCCGTCGGCTGGCCCTTCCTGCGCAATATCGGTACGCAATTCGCCCGATGTCAGATTGTAGATGAACATCCTTTGTGGATCGAAGGAAATGAGCAAATTCCCATCGGCGCTAAACGACAGGCTGTATTGAACCTGGGCGTTACTGGTATTCGATTCGGTTGCAACCTCGGTTATCTCTCCGCTGGTGATGTTGTAGAGGTAGGTATGTTGATTATCCGCCACAGCCAGTAATTCCGGCACAGTGGGGCTGAACTGGATGTCATTAACCGGGGCGGTGATGTCCAGCGTGCGCTGCGGCAAATCCAGACTATCGGCACTGTAGAGCAGGACTTCATTCCGGGTTGATACCGCCAGCCACTTGCTATCCGCCGACCAGGTGACACGAATCGGGTGGTCGATTGGGACGGGCGTGGGAGTCGGTGTATCGGATGGGGTCGGCGTAATGGACGGGGTGTAGCTCGGCAGCGGTGTGCGGGTGACAGTCGGCGTGTAGGTCGGCAGCGGCGTGCGGGTGGCAGTCGGTGTGGCTGTCGCCGGGATAAGTTCGACGAAATATTCATCGCCCTGCCCCTCGGCTGTATAGCCTACTATCCCATTCAGGTTTATTTGCCACCAATTAATTCCATTGGTGCAGAAAGGGCCTATCCCCACTGTAAATACATCAATCGGCTCAATTTGGGCAATTTGGTCAGCAGTCGTCGAGGGAAGTTTGCGGACACGGCTGGGTGTATTCCCCACAAGGCGACCCTGCATCCCAGTCACCAGACGCGGCTCTAGCGCTGTGCCGGGTGGGCAGGCTGCGGCAACTGCGCCAATGGGGGCGGTTGCCGCCGGAGTCGCATTGGCATCCACAGGCTCGACAAAATAGCCGCTGGCGTTGCCCTCGACTGTCCAGCCTTCAACGCCCTCATAGCTGACCCGCCACCACAAAAATCCATCGACACAATTCGGGCCTTCCAGCACATCGAAAACACCACCCGCCGGGATTTGTCCGATCTGTGTGCCGCTGGTGCTGGCGGCATCACGGATACGATTGGAACTGCCGGGTGTGACACGTCCCTGTCCACCAATGGCTAGGCGTGGTGTCAGACAGCTTCCCTGCGCGGCGGCCGGTGATGAGAACGCGAGAACCGCGCTCACGGCGACCAGAAAAACGGTTATGAATGAAAGTAGGCGACGCAAAATTTCCTCCTTAGCGAGTGCTGGTTGTGTATCCGATTCACTCAATCGTGATTTATTAAGGTTACAGGAAAATCCAGTTGGGCAAATGGTATTTAGGTGGCGAAAAGTCTACGCCAAACCTACGCTGGACGTAAAAGGGACAAATCGGTGACTCGTCCCTTTTATGCTTAAGGCTGCATGGAGAAATTAACGGGAGCGGATCAGCACCGCTGTCTGGGTATAGTTCCCGGTTTCCAGAATGCGGACGGTTTGGTCAGCCGAGAAAGCCAAGAACTTGCCATCCGGGCTGAAGGCCAGATCGGTGGTGAGGGTGTCGCCTGTGTCCGCGCCAAAAGTGTCACTCTGTTGGAGATCGGCACTCTTGAACACGCGGATAATGCCCTGTGGACTGCTCTCGGCTGAAACAAGGATTGATCCGTCCGCGCTAAAGGCCAGCGCTTTGACCACATGACTCTGGGAATCATCATTCGCGGGGCGGATAGAAGCAGCTACACGATCCTGCTTTTGTGTGCTGATGTCCCAAAGCTGGATATTGCCATTACTATCGCCAGCGACAACTTTGGTGCTATCGGCGCTGATGGCAACGGCGCGAATGATGGCGGTAGCTTCGCTGACGGAAAGGTTATAGGACTCGCTGCCATCGGTGGGATAGACCAGCAGCCAACTGGTGGCATCACGACCTGCCAAAACAACCACTTTACCATCGGGACTCAAAACAGCGGCTGTCGCGCCCGACAGTTGGATACGCTGGGTTGGCTGCCGGGTTTCAACATCATAAATAATCAATCCAGCATCGCTGATCGCGGCTAACTGATGACCGTCGGCGCTAAAAGACAAACTGTATTCGCTGAAAGAACCGCTGAATTCGCCGATCATTTGATCAGCCGCAACATCATAGAGATAGGTATGCGTATCATCCGAGACAGCCAATTGTTCCGGCGCCGCCGGGTTGAACAGGATGTCGATGATGCCGCCGGATACATTCAATTCACGCAAGGGGGTATCCAGATGATCTGCGTCAAAAAGGAATATAGTGGACGCTGTAGAAACCGCCAGCCATTTGCCATCCGATGACCAGGAAACATGCGTCGGCGCGTCAATCGGAATCGGGGTTGGCGTGGGGGTATCGGATGCCGTCGGCGTGATGGAAGGCGTTAAGGTTGGGCCAGGGGTGCGGCTGGGCGTGGGAGTATAAGTTGGAAGCCGTGTATTGCTGGCAGTGGGTGTAGCTGTCGCCGGGATGGGTTCGACAAAATAGCTGCTGCCCTGCCCTTCGGCTGTCCAGCCTTGAACCGCGTTAAGATCCGTTTCAAGAAAATGGTAGATACTGGTGCGAATTTGCCACCAGTTGTAGCCATCGGCGCAGATCGGCCCATCCAGTACCAGAAAAACATCCGCAGGTTCGATCTGCCCGATTTGTTCAGCATTGACACTCGGTGCAGAGCGTACCCGGCTCGTTGAGGTATTTGAACTGGTATGCCCCCACATCCCAACTACCAATCTGGGTTCAGGAGCAGTTCCGGCGGGACACGACTGGATTTCCCCTACAGGTACAAGAGTTGCGGTTGGCGCATTGGGATCGACAGGCTCAACAAAATAATCGCTGGCATTGCCTTCAACCGTCCAGCCTTCAAGCCCCTGAAAATTCACACCCCACCAGAGATACCCTTCAACGCACTCCGGGCCTTCCAGCACATCGAAAACGCCGCCGCCCGGAATCTGCCCAATCTGTTGGCCGCTGGTGGTGGCGGAATCACGAATGCGGTTGGAACTGCCGGGTACGACGCGCCCCTGCCCACCGATGGAAAGCCGGGGAGTGGGACAATTTTCCTGCGCGGCAGATGGTGACGAGAACGCGAGAATCGCGCTCACGAAGATGCAAAAAATGGTTATGAATAAAAATGGACGACGCAAAATGCCCTCCTTAGCGACTGCTCATGGGTTAGGTTTGTTTATACATTACACCATGAGCAGCGACCAAAAAAGAGTGCCTATGCGTCAGACGGTCTGCGACAATCCTACGCAGATGGGTTAAAATGGGCGTAAGCGAGGCAGAGAGAGGAAATAAATATTATGGTCGCAATGATGCGTGAAATGAGCGTTATCAATCCTTACGACGGGAGTGTCGTGGGGAGTGTGCCGGAATTCAGCGAAGAGATGGTGCGGGAGGCGATTGGTCGCGCGGCGGCGATGGCGGGTACAATGGCGGCGATGCCTGCCTATCAGCGCGGCGCGATTTTGAACAAAGCGGCACAGATTATCGCCTCACAGGCCGATGAATTGGGGCGGTTGATGGCGAGTGAGAATGGCAAGCCGATGAAATATGCACGCGGCGAGGCCATGCGCGCTGTGGACACCTTTAATTTTGCGGCGGATGAAGCGCGGCGGCTGCATGGCGAGACGATTCCGCTGGATGCATCGCCGGGGGGTGTCGGCAAAATTGGGTATTACGTGCGTGTCCCGGTGGGGGTCATCGCAGCGATCACGCCCTTTAATTTCCCGATGAACCTATCTGTTCACAAGCTTGCTCCGGCTATCGCGGCGGGCTGTCCGGTGGTGATGAAGCCTGCTCCGGCGACTCCCATGACGGTAATGCGGCTGGCGGAAATTCTGCGCGAGGCAGGTTTGCCCGATGGTGCGTTCGAGGTGGTGACGGGCGGCGCGGATGTGGGCACCTGGCTGACAACTGACCCGCGCATTTCGATGATTTCCTTCACGGGCAGCGTCCCTGTGGCGCATCAGATCGTCAAAACGGCAGGTCTACGACGGGTGACGCTGGAATTGGGCGGGAACGCGGCGACCATTGTGGATGAAGATGCCAATATTGACCATGCCGTGACGCGGACGGTGATGGGCAGCTTTTCCTA
>JBGAGR010000140.1:0-20033 GCA_044226645.1 Aggregatilineales bacterium | reverse complement strand
CTCATCCGCCGTGTACTCGCGCACAATGCCCTTCCAGCGCGGGCGGGTATTCCATTCCATCGTGATCTGTTCGGCGTTCCTCATCCACTGCATGACCTCTGCTCCTCCTGCTACACTTTGTTCAAGCACCGCCTGATGTGTATGAGTCTGCTCTAAAAAGCGCAGGGAGTGTTAGCGCACTTCGTTCAGTGTTTCACAAACTTATTCATGCAAAGTGTCTGGATGCCCGAACCCTATCGTCAGAGTGAAACCACACCGAACAATATAATGACTATCACCAGACTGCTCACAGTCGTCAGCACCAGTCGCAGCAGATTGATACGCATCAACTGCGCCATATCCGCGCCGGAAGCCTCGCCAGCTTGTTTGACGCGGGTATAAACCGGAGTCGCAACCAGCATCGTGACCGTCGCCACACCCAGATTCAAAATGAGCGCGATTATCAGCCACACAGCCGAAATTCTGGCTGAACCGACAATGAGCAGAGCGATGTTACTCAGGACAGTTAACCCATATGGTACGAGTAACGGCAAAGTCAGGCGGTCTTCATAATCCTTGATGTAGGCAGCAAATTCGGCTTTCCCGACCTTGCGGAACAGCGGATAGGCTTCCTGATGGATATAAAGCTGAACGCCATTGTTGTAGAACGTGGTGAAAACCAGAATGATAAGAAGTGCCTGTGGGATGAGCATTTTGAACCCCTTCGCCAGCGAACGATGGCGAGAGATTACAGCGGCTCGCCCGCGCTGTCAAAATTAACCGCTGGCGGCTGAGTTCTTGGATTTCTGCTCGACCTCATCCCACTCATCGATCACATCAGTCAGTTCGCCGTCCTCGCCGATTTCCATCCGTGAGCGTTTAGGCTTTTCTTCAACCTGATACTGCTCCATTTCGCGGCGTGCAGCCCGGTCAATCAGGCCGCCAAACAGGTTAAATGCAGCTATGCCGTGCATAAGCAGGAAGGTTCCCCATATCATAGCAAAAGCCGCTGCTCCACCAACCTTGTTTTGGGGCGATTCTGTGGGTTCAGTGATGATAAGCGCCAGCATCAGCAAGAAGAATACCAGGTTAAAAACAAACGAGAATCGCAGCACATAGCGCCGGATCACACGGCGGCGTGCGGCTTTAAATTCATGGTCATCCATAACTACACACTTCCACTGAAGCAATCAATCACTTTAATACATTACGTGGATGGACTTCTTCAGGTTGCATCGTTAACGGTTTACGGCAGATATTCATAAGCCGGCAGCGTCAGGAAATCGACCAGCGGCTCATTTTTTGACATATCGGCGAAAATAGTGCGGGCGAGCGGAAAACTACCGCTGTCAAAACGTTCCGAGCCGATTTCACTTTTGATCGCGTCCAGTTCTTCGCGCAAAAACTGATCGTACAGTTCAGATGTAAATGCCCGTCCATCATCCAGTTTCACCTGATGATGCAGCCACTGCCAGATTTGTGTGCGTGAAATTTCAGCCGTCGCCGCGTCCTCCATCAGATAGTAGAGCGGAACGCAGCCGTTTCCGCCCAACCACGCCTCAATATACTGAACACCGACTTTGATATTCCAGCGAATACCCTTTTCGGTAATCGCCCCGCTCGGCACTTCAACCAACTGCGCCGCCGTGACCTGCACATCATCGCGCTGGCGATTAATCTGGTTGGGCTGCGGCATAAACTCGTCAAACACCTCCAGGGCAATTGGCACTAAGCCGGGATGCGCCACCCAGGTTCCATCATGACCATCGCTGGCCTCGCGTAGTTTATCGGCCCGAACTTTGTTGAGCGCGGCTTCGTTGGCTGCCGGGTCGCTCTTAATCGGGATCTGCGCCGCCATACCGCCCATCGCGTGTGCCCCATGTTTATGACAATTTTTGATGACCAGCAGCGAGTAATTGTGCATCATCGGGACAGTCATCGTCACCAACGCCCGATCTGGCAGCACAAAATCCGGCCTGCTGCGAAACTTCTTGATAAACGAGAAAATGTAATCCCAGCGTCCACAGTTCAAACCCGCCGAATGGTCGCGCAGTTCGTAGAGGATTTCCTCAGTCTCAAAGGCGGCCAGAATCGTCTCAATGAGCACCGTCGCCTTAATCGACCCCGGCGGAAGATCGAGCGTGGCTTCTGATTTTTCGAACACGTCATTCCACAACCGCGCTTCCAGGTGGCTTTCCATTTTCGGCAGATAAAAATACGGCCCGCTGCCCCGCGCCAGCAGTTCCCGCGCATTGTGGAAGAAATACAATCCAAAATCGAATAATCCGCCCGGAACCGGAAGGCCATCCACCACCATATGTTTTTCGCTCAGATGCCAGCCGCGCGGACGCACCATCAGCACAGCAGGTTTGTCATTGAGTTGATAAGCTTTGCCTTCCGGACTGGTAAAAGTGATGGTTCGCCGTATCGCATCCCGCAGATTGACCTGCCCGTCAATCAGATTGTCCCAGGTGGGCGCGTTGGCATCCTCAAAATCCGCCATAAAGACTTTCGCGCCGGAATTGAGCGCATTGATGACCATCTTGCGATCTGTCGGGCCAGTGATTTCGACCCGCCGATCCTGCAAATCATCCGGGACGGGTGCGATCTGCCACTCACTCTCGCGGATATAGGCCGTTTCGGCCAAAAAATGCGGGAGTTCACCCGCGTCTAATTTGGCCTGCCGCTCGACCCGCTTTTGCAGCAGCCATTCGCGCCGGTCCCGAAAACTGCGTGCCAGCATCGCGACAAAAGCGACTGCATCTTTGGTGAGAATCGCTTCAAATTCAGGGGATATAGTTCCGGTAATCTGGATACCATCAGGGAAAGCAGTGGACATCAATAAACTCCTTTTTCGATAATGATTATCATTCACTTTCAGCCGTGACAACTTCTTTGGACTTTTTCACGAGAGCGCAGAACCAGGGGCGTTCATTCAGCGGTATTTCTTCGTCAGGATATTCCGGCTCAACACCACTCAACTGATCGGTGAGTCGTGCTATCCAGCGCAGCAAATGATATTCGAACATGCCATCGGTTACGGTTCCCGAATAACTTTGATACATAAAAAATATCTCAACAAAGCCTTCCCAGATGTGTGGTTTAACAATGTTCCGCAGCGCATAAGCAATTTCAAAACGAATCGGTGAAAACACAAAAGTCCAGTGTTCATCCCATGCTGAGAGATATACTTTGTCTCGCCACTGATCGCCTGCTTCAAGTAACCGCCTGACCAATTTAAAATCGTCACGGTTATCCAATTGAATAGACTGCCCCCAAAAGTATATTTTAGCGGCCTTCAAGGGGATTTCATTTTCTGAAGGGATTTCTATCGCTAGCGCGTTGAACACCCTTTGCTCAACTTTTATTCCGCTGTAACTATGTTCAAGCGACTGCCAAATCGGTAGTGCTTGTATATCGCTATCCGAAACTGATCGTAAATACCGGGCAGCGTATTCAATCTTTTTCGCGTCGTATTCTTCGACTACTGTTGGACAGCTACGAAAAACTGCTGCTTTCAGTTCAGGCCACGCCTCCAAAATACGTACGATTCGCAGCCGATTTCCGTTTGTACCAACATCATCAATTAGACACATATAGATGAGATCATCCCAATGGTTATGCAGCCAATTTTGAGTGACATCATCTCCATCCTGATGCAGACTTAAGGCGGTATCCAAATCGAGCAGCGTCGGATGCTCGTTTAATATTTCAATAAGGGTTCAACAGCAATTTGTGACCCGTGTTTCAATAATTGAAGGTAGATTCTGAGTTGTTCCCAAGGATCGCGTTCCTCCATGCCCTTCAATACCCATGCCAGATTAATGGGGTGATGTTTGGTCAATTGAACTGCATACGACGGAACCTCATAAACAGCTTGAATCTGGGCGAGAACAGGCTCAAACTCATAAAAATCGACATTACCGGGGGTGGCGATAATAGCATCCAAAGCAGCACGACGCTGCTTCACATCATAATCGGAGTCAAGGACGATAGCTTTCAAATCAGGAAGTACAGCAGGTGAACGAATGGCTTCGAGCAGTTTCAAAGCCTGCTCATGCAGATAGCCGGGGGCATGATAAACCAGTTGCAACAAGTCACGGGCGGCGGTATCACGATCAGTCCATTTAAATTGTTGGGTTGTCACATAGACGCACACTCAGCAGTGCGATAGCTCTAATTCGGATTTCCCCAAGCATAGCACGAAATTCAGTGGATTTACGTCACACAACAGTGTGAAATTTTGCACAACTTTTCGTGCAGGCTGTCGGATTATTTGCCATTCCCCCGACCTTCTGGCAAGATAGGTTCACCCAAAAACGGTAAATCCCTCATCGTGGGGTTCAGTCATACTAAGGAGGGACACCCTTGGACGTTACCCAATATTGGAATCAACTTTCGCCCGACTCCAGCAACATGATTATCCCGCATCGGGCTGGCGGCACTGGTGCTGCTGCTCATTCCAGATTGCGCCGCCTGCTCACCGCCATTGTGATCGCACCGCTGCGACGTTTCGCCAAACAGGATCGGCACTGGACGAAGTGCTTCACGCCACTGTGCTGCCGGGGCGATTTCTGGTCATCGCCGTTGGACTGGCAATTGGCGCGCGCATTCTGCAAATTGATTCTGAAACGTATGTATTTGTCGATCATCTCATCCGCACCTTCATCATTATCGCGGTGCTGATGGCGATTTACCGCGCGGTGGATACCCTGACCCCTTCCAGCAACCGATTATTCCGCTTCACCGGATTGACCGTAAGCGAACGGCTGCTGCCTTTCCTGCGTACCGCCATCAAGATGATTTTGCTGGCGTTCACACTGGTCATCATCATTCAGGAATGGGGTTACGATGTCAGCGGGTTAGTCGCTGGACTGGGACTTGGTGGTTTGGCTTTTCGCTGGCAGCGCAGGATACCGTCTCAAATCTATTTGGCTTCACCACCATTGTGGGCGATCAGCCCTTTATCGTGGGCGAATTTATCAAAACGCCGGACGCGGAAGGCATTGTCGAGCATGTCGGCGTGCGTTCGACCCGTTTGCGCCAGCTTGACCAGGCCTATGTCACTGTGCCGAACAATAAGTTGGCCTCATCTGCCATCCTGAATTGGTCACGTCTGTCCAAACGCCGTTTGAATACCATTCTGTCTATCCGCTACAGTGCCACTTCCGACCAGATTCGAGATTTGTGCCAACGTATCCGCGACCTGCTCAATGCCCGCGACTCGGTACAAAGACTCCATTGTCGTGTATTTCATCGAGTTCGGTGAAAACGGACTACAGGTGCTGGTGCGCTGCTATCTGCTGCTGCCCGATTGGGGTGAATTTACTGCCGAACAGGAGAGGATTTTCCTCGAAATCTTTAGTATCATCGAAGAATTAGGGTTAAGTCTCGCGTTTCCCTCCCGTTCCGTGTATATTGAAAACACTTCTCCGACCATTGCACCACAGGAGTCTGAATGATGAAGGTACTGGTCACAGGTGGCGCGGGCTATATCGGCAGCCATGTTACCGATTTGCTGGTAACGCGCGGTTATGATGTCGTAGTATTCGATAATCTCTACACCGGACATGCAGAAGCGGTTCACAAAGACGCGCTGTTCATTAAAGGTGATCTGCTGGATAAACCGGCTGTGGATAAGGTCTTTGCCGACCACAAATTTGATGGGATTCTGCACTTCGCCTCGCATACATTAGTGGGCGAAAGCATGGAAAAGCCCTGGCTGTATCTGCGTGATAACGCTGTCGCCGGAAGCAATTTACTGGAAGCGGCAACGCAGCAGGGAGTAAAGCGCTTTATCCTGTCGTCTACTGCCAATCTATTCGATGATCCGGAACACATTCCGATTGTGGCGGAAGAACGCATCGTCCCCGGCAGTCCGTATGGCGAAAGTAAATATTTCATCGAACGCTATCTGCATTGGATGGATCGCATTTACGGCATGGCCTACTGCTGCCTGCGCTATTTCAATGCCAGCGGCGCACATCCGTTGGGACACATTGGCGAAGACCACACCCCCGAATTTCATCTGATCCCGATCATTTTGCAGGTCGCTCTGGGGCAGCGCGATAAGCTGACAATCTTCGGCAAGGATTATCCCACCGAGGACGGAACCTGCATTCGCGATTACATCCATGTCATCGATCTGGCGGAAGCGCATATTCTGGCTTTCGAAGCGCTGGCGGATGGCAAAAGCCGCAAGTACAACCTGGGCAATGGCAAAGGCTATTCGATCATGCAGGTCTTGCAGGCCGCGCGTGAAATCACCGGGCATGACATCCCGGCGGCAACCGGCGCACGTCGTCCCGGCGACCCGGCGACCTTGATTGCGGACAGCACCCGCATCAAGGAAGAATTGGGCTGGGCACCCGAATTTGGCGATCTGCATCGCATTATCGAGACCGCCTGGAACTGGCATAAATCGCATCCGCACGGATACGCCAGCAAGTAATAGCAGTTTTTTTGGGGGAGGGCAGCATGTTTCACTTTCGAGGGATAAGATACAACCCGTCATTGCGGATATTCGCTGTCATCGCTGTTCTGCTATTAAGTATCAATCTGGGTTTACGTCCGGCGGAAGCGCTGGTCAGTGGTTCAATGACACTCAGCCCATCCACTATAAATGGAGGGCCGGCTATTTATTTTGAGTACCCTGTTACCGCCAACAGCACAGGTGATGGCGACAATTATGATTGGTTCGTAATTGCCCTGTTTGATTGCAACGGGCATATGAGCCTCGCCGGACCAGATGCAATACTGCGTGGTACTTCGCGTGGGGGCGGGATGATTATTCCGATTGCCTCGTTTCCTTATCTACCGATCAAGGGCAAGCTTGTCCGGGGTTACCTGTTTGACGTAGATATTCCCTGGACAGGTTATCCCGATTCGTATTATCAATATGCTTTCGAGCATGGTCGCCTGATGGGCTATGATGACCTGAATCTCAACAATACACTCGGCACAAGCTATCCCGACTGTGTAACTGGCTTCCCGGATTTTGGGAACCCGGAAACTCCTGGGGAATCCCCCATTCACGATGACCGTATCAATAAAGACCCCGGCGCGATAGTGGCGATTTATGCGCCAGAGGCGGACGGCATTAAGGTCTACGGCATTCATCCCGACAGTCAGGGAACGCTGACACTTTACGTCACGCAGGAAACACTGGATGCCCTGCCCGAAAAACCGGATACGAATATCGAGGTTGCCACCAGTACGGATGGCATTGCCACACTGTATAAACTGACCACAGGAGAATATCAACTGAATGCTGGCCCGGATGGAGAGGGCAAAGTGTTCGTCTACATATTCACCCTCGAACCACCTGAGGTCATCAAGTACGATAATTTTAATGTCAATGGTGATGGGTAAATCCATCCCGCTTTATAAAGTAGGCAGTTGGTAAGCGATTATGCGATTGTATTTTTTTCGGCATGGTATCGCCGAGGATGCACAGGGGCCGGAATTCGATGATTTCAGCCGCCGATTAACGGATAAAGGGATAGAAAAGATTCATAATGCGGGTGTCGCACTAGCCCGGTTGAGTGTGAAACCAACCCGGCTCTACAGCAGTCCCCGTACCCGCGCCCGACAAACCGCCGATATACTTTCGCAGCATTTGGGTATCCCGGTGCTGGTGCAGGAAGAAGTCAATTTCGGCTTCAATCCGTCGCTGATTGAACCGCTCATAGCCGATCTCAATGGTGAGGATGAAATCATGTTTGTCGGACATGAGCCGGACTTGAGCGTGACCATCTCGCTTTTGATCGGCGGCGGTGAGGTCGATATGAAAAAGGGCGGCATCGCGCGGATTGATCTGATCTCACGTGCCCCTTTGGCCGGGTCACTCATCTGGGCACTCACACCCAAAGTTCTCGACGTAATCGCAAAAGTATAAGATGACTTCTGTTTTCCCCTCTGATCGCGTCATTATTGGCAGCCTGTGTTATGTCATTCGGGATGGCAAGGTACTGCTGCTCAAACGGGCACGTCCGCCGCATGTCGGCCTGTGGAGTCCACCGGGCGGCAAAATGCAGGTGGGCGAATCGCCGCAGGAATGTGTCATCCGCGAAATTCGTGAGGAAACAGGGCTGTCGATTCAGCAGCCGGAATTACGGGCAATCATGACTGTTGTGGACATCGCCATCCCGGTACACTGGCAGTTGTTCGTTTTCCGAACGAATCAATTTGAGGGCGATATAATCCCCTCTGAAGAAGGCGAACTGCGCTGGATCGACCTGCATGATCTTGGCTCACTGCCACGTCCACAATCGGATGCACAGATTTTTCCTTATATCATGGGCAGCGCTCCGGTTTTGCAGGTTAAATTCGTTTACGACACGCCTCAAAAACAGATTGAGTTCGTTCAATATGATTCATAGAAGATGGGGTGCCGTATGACACCCCATATAAGCGGTCTGCTTAGGATACTTCCAGCACAAACGAGGCCTGATCGGAGTCATCGAGGGTGTAGAGTCGACCACCACCGTTCCAGGTCTTGACCGCGATCCCCAGATTGACCGTGAAGGCACAGCGGATATGCGAGCCGAGCATGGTCGAAAAAGTGGTCGTCGGACTGTCAACGGGCGGCGCAGGGGGTTGGCCTTCATTGTTCGGATCAGCAGCAATGATGGTTCCCCACGTACCGCCCAGACCGCGATGCCAGTTCATACTGTGATTAAGCTGGAACATCGGATTGGGGTGATAAGCGCGGTAGCCAACACTGAAGAGACTCGAACCTACGCCGTCGATAAACTGGCATTCCTCAGTTGAGGGAATGTGATCCTTGCGCAGGTCAACAATCTGGCATTCAGCGCGGCGGTTATCCCACCAGAACATGTGCGTCAGCGCGGCAAACGGCACATTCGCAGTGGGGCCGAGTTCCTGATACCAGCGGCGGAAGGTAAAGTCGGCCTGATCTTCCGCGCCCATGCCAACTGCCGGGGTTCCGAGCGGACGCAGGCGTTTTCCGACACTATCGAACACTTCCATCGTAATCAGGAAACGCCCATCCGCGAATTGGGTCGTATTGACAGAGCCATGATACTGCCCACTCTGCCAATCTGCATCGGCATCGTAGGGGATCAGATACAGATTATTCTCGCTGCCAACCGTGTTTGGCCCAAGCTGCTGCGACTGAACATCGATGCCACCGGATGTGATGATATATTTCAGCCAGGAAAGCCCATCGGTGAAATAGGTCGGTGAACCCACTGGATTCCCGCTGCCATCCGCAGCGCGAACGCTGATGCGATAGTATTTCGCGCCGATGCCGCGCATAGGTTCACTGAAGTGATAGCGCAGCGCCAGGCTTCCGCCCCAGTTGCAGTTGCGCATCACACCCAATGCCGATGCGGGAGTCGGAGCCGGGAAAACCAGCCCATCGTTATAGACCGGAGAGGCGACACTATCCCACGAAGTTGCATCGGGAGTCTTAAGCTGCCAGCTTCCGGTGCTGCCGATGTCCTGCAACAAAGCGAATGCGCCTGTGCCGGGGAAATCGTTATTGCGGCAGCTTGCAGCTTTCGGATGATACGATGTAAGGGTTGGATTTTCATCGCCTTCAAACCAGATGTTTGCCGCCACACCGTCATAAATGGTTACAACACTGCCGTTGATGACCTGCTTGACGACATAGGCATATTCCCAATGGCAGTAGGGCAGCATGAAGCGCGGGAAATCATCCCAGCAGATATTGAAATCGCCATGCGGGTTGATGAAACCCTGTGCAACCTTGCTCGGCGAACCACAAACACACGGCCACAGGTACGGACGCGCTTGAATATAGGCATGGGCTTCCATCAACGGCAGCGCTTGAATGGCCTTCAGATCACGCGGCGCGCTCAGCAGGCGTTCATCCAGAGCGCCATTTTTGAGGAGCGGTGTTTCAAACCAGGTCGGATCAGGCGGATTCGGGTCAGGCGGCCAGGGAATGTGCGGCACCTGCTTGACCAGATTGCCCAGATCATCCAGCAAACCCGGTAAACGTGGGTCTTCAACAATCCAGGGACGGCAGCAGCACATCCGGCGGTAGACTTCAACCACGCCGTCACAGATGACTTCGCAGCGTCGCCAGATGGGGAAAATCGTCTCCGGCGCAAGCACACGATCCAGCCCCAATGCTTTGCGCGACATGACCGGCGCTTCGGCTGTGGGCGAAATACGCAGCGGTTGAGCAACCTGCGCCGAAAGCGGCAGCGCGACCTGCTTCACAATATCCCAGATCACCCAGGGATAGGGATAACAATGCCGAACCGAGCCGCTTACACAGGTGGTGAAGCGGAACCAGCGTTCCCAATAATGCGCCCCTATCGCGATGGTGGTGTCTGCTTCGATGAGTTGGGCAAACTGGCGGGGTCGGTAAGCGAGGATATGTTCATCTGGAATATCTTCGGCATCCGGCCCAACGATGATGCGGTGAGCGCTTTTCAGCGCATCAGCCATAATGTCAAAATTGCCTTCCGCATCCACTTTGCTAATTGAAAGGGTCTTCATGTCCCGATCAACGGCTTTGACGACGATCTCCGGACGATCATCGCCCTCTTTCAGTCCCACCAGATTGAGTCGTAAGCGGCGATAGTGTGACTCTGTCCCACCCAGCATTGGGTTATTCAACATCCGACACCTCCCACAAACTGCTGAACTTACAATAGGTTCTGCAAACCTACTTAATAGCTTATGAAATGTTCATGAAGGATGTAAACCACTTGTTCGTCAGGATTCGTAAAAGAGTCATAAATACCTGTATTAAGAGTAGAAAACGGGTAGCTTTTGTGGACATATTCCGTATGAAAACGGTTTAAATTGTAAGGTATTGGCAAACTCATTGTTCTAGACTCGGCGTATGATATAGGAGTGCTGCATGACGATATACATCGACGAATTAATCACTTATCCCGACGTTGCCATTAAGCCGGGGATTCGCCATCTGGGCAATCAGTGGTGTCACATGGCCTGTGACGGAGACTTGACCGAATTACACGCCTTCGCACAGCGTTTGGGGATGCATCGACGCTGGTTTCAGGATCATCGTCTGGTACCGCACTATGATCTGACACCGGAAAAACGCGCTCTGGCAGTGGCTTTTGGGGCAGTGGAAATACGGTCAAACGAATTTGTGCGGCGCTTGCAGCGTGACCAGATTGACTATCGTTCAGCATAAAAATGAATTTTTTCAGGTGGGGGTTTTATGATCGACCAAAAATTACTTCAGTCTGTCGGCAACCTCGCAGCCCGCGATGTTGAAACCCGCTATCCTCAGCTCAATATCCGCTTTCTCGCAAACGATCCGGCTATTCGAATTACAGCCATTGGGCGACATCGACCCCACCGCGATCAAGCAGATTTCTGAGAATCTGGAAGCGCAAATCCTTCAGGCTGTGCAGAAATTCAACGACATGTGGAGCCGCGCCTGAGAACTGCACTGCGGACAGAATCAGTTCGTAGATAAGAGAGGGGAATTATTGCGGCGGCTGGCTCCCTCAAAGCCGCCGTTCTTCCCGTATGGCTGTTTTTCGACTGTTTATCAGGTATGAATTCATAAACGTTCAGCCTAATTTTCAATCGCCTGTCGCTATTCTTCCCTGCAAGGGTTAAAATTCAGCCTGTTTTGTAAGCATGACAGGACTGATTATGTTCAAAGCCTTTTTTTCGCGTCTGCGCACCCTCGATACCCCGCCGCCCTGGGGTGCTTTGTCGGCTCTCAACGCGGTTTTAGCCGGATTGCTGGCGGTTTTTCTGGGGACTACAATTGCTATCGCCCTTCTCGGTGACAAAGCGCAATATGTCACGCTGTTCGGCTGGACTGTCGGTGGTATTTTGATGATCGCGTTCATTTATTTCACGCGCCGTAAGCCGGAAGAACGGGCTGCCCTGCGCATCAGTCCGGCTGAAGCTGTGCCGGATCGACTGACGACGGTGCAGAATATCCTGCTGCTGATGCTGATCGGGGTCGGATTGGCGATTGCGCTGGATGTCGTGACGATTCGTGTTACCGGACTTTCGATTCCGGGGCCGGAATTGTATCGCCCGTATTATGATGTGTACGCGGAAAATTTCCCTGTGCCAGCCGTCACATGGGTACTGGCCGTCGCGCTGATGGTGATTGTGCAGCCGATTGTCGATCAACTGCTGTTTCAGGGAATCGTGCTGCCCGCGTTACGGCAGGCATTAGGGGCGCTGCCGGGGTATCTGATCACAGCGGCGCTGTACGGTCTGTTTCATCTGATTGTGTATTCGTCGCCGGATGCTGATCCTGCGGTGCTGTGGTATGCGCTGTTTGTGCCGTTCATCGCCGGGTTAATTTTCGGCGCTGTTCGTTTATATACTGGCTCGACCCGCGCCGCCATGCTGACGCATGTGGCTTTCGGGTTGTTCGCGGTGGTCAAGCTGCTGACACTGGTGGCGTAGATAGGCGAAAAGTCCGTTGGCACTTTTCGAAAATGGAGTCACTATTTTCTAAAATTCCATTTATCTGGAGTATTTCATATCATGCTTTATCGTGAATTGGGTCGGACGGGCTGGAAAGTATCGGAAATCAGTTTCGGTGCCTGGGCTATTGGCGCTGATTGGGGCAGCGTTGATGACAGTGATGCGCTGGCGGCACTGCACGCGGCGGTTGATATTGGCTGCAATTTCATCGACACGGCGGATGTCTATGGCGATGGACGCAGTGAACGACTGATCGCCCGGCTGAAACGCGAACGTCCCGGCGAGGAAATCATCGTCGCCACCAAATGTGGTCGCCGTCTGCCACAGCAGGTTCCCGAAGGCTACAACCCCAAAATGTTCAACGAATGGATTGACCGCAGCCTGCGAAATCTGGAAACCGACTGCCTCGACCTTGTTCAACTGCACTGTCCGCCGACGCAGGTGTATTACACGCCGGAAGTATTCGAGAGTCTGGATGAGCTGGTACGCGCTGGGAAAATCCGGTATTACGGCGTGAGTGTGGAAAAGGTGGAAGAAGCTCTGAAAGCGATTGAGTATCCCGGCGTACAAACGGTTCAGATCATCTTCAACATGTTCCGCCACCGTCCGTCGGAGTTGTTTTTTCAGGAAGCTAAACGGCGCAAAGTGGGGATTCTGGCGCGGGTTCCGCTGGCCAGTGGTCTGCTGACCGGACGCATGAGCAGCGAATCGGTTTTTACCAGCGACGACCATCGCAATTTCAACCGCTTCGGTCAATCGTTTGATCGCGGCGAAACCTTCTCCGGCGTGGATTTCGAAACGGGCTTACATGCCGTTGAGCAGTTTAAGGCGCTGATTGGCGACAGCGATATGTCGATGGTGCAGTTCGCGCTGCGCTGGATTCTGATGTTCGACGCGGTGACGTGTGCTATCCCCGGCGCTAAACGTCCGGCCCAGGTCGAGGAAAATTTCAGCATTTCTGAACTGCCGCCGCTCAGTGAAGCGCAGATGTTGAAAATCCGCGAGATTTACGGCAAGTATATCCGGACACAGGTGCATCACCGCTGGTGAAGCTGAATTTGCCCCCTCCCCATTCGGAGTACCAAATAGAGAGGGGAGAAAAGACAATTTTGTGAATGGTCAAACGTCAGCCCCAAAATTGGTGTCCGGCGTTGAGTGTGGTGCTATGTGGTTCGATTTGTCCCTGCAAAAACGAACACTTGTTCCAAGTAAGCGCGCTATGCTATAATTGTGGTATCATAAAGTGGTTGGATAGGCTCTCTATCCCACTTGATGATCGCTTTCGCGCCATTTAGAGATGTAGAGTAGGACAAGTGCGATGCGTTATGTAGGCAGCGAATACGACGACGATTTTGATGAAGATGATGAATATGAGGATGACGAGGAAGTAGACGAAGAGGACGATGAGAGTCCCTCGCCGCGCGTTAATCCTTTTACCCCATCCACTGGTATCGGCGGACAGCGTTCTTCGACTCTGCCCGGTGCCGGACGGACGACAATGGGCGGTACGGGGAGCAGCAGCAATTTACCCGGCTCGCGCTTACCCGGTTCGACGGGCGTAAATCGCCCCGGCTCACCATCATCGCCACCATCGAGTTCAGCCAGTCCGCCGCGTTATGGCGGCCAACCACAACAGGGTTCCAGTCCGCCGCGCACTGGCGGTCCGACACAGGGTTCCAGCCCATCAACACAGCGCCCAGGCTCACCTTCATCGCCTTCTACAGGGGGCAGCTCGACACCGTTCGCGTCACGCTACCCTTCAACAACGTCACCGACCAGCGGCAGCCCGACATCATCTTCAACTTATCCGCCCCGTTCGGGCAGCAGTTCGCCGTCAACGGGCAGCAGTTCAAGCGGCTCGTATTCCGGCAAACCCGCAGCCAGCGATAAAGACAAAGATAAAGATAAGGACAAGGATGCTAAATCGGGCGGCGGTTTACTGGGTGGTCTGAGTGGACGGTTAGGACGCGGCGGTGATTCCAAGCCGGGCGATAAACCAGCGACACCCAAAGGGAGTTCAACTTCTGCCAGCAGTGCCCTGGGCGGTCTTACTTCACGATTTGGCAATCGGGGTGATACGGGCGGGAAACCAGCATCACCAGCCAAGCCAGCCGATGATAAATCGTCCGGTGTGGGTGGTTTATTTAACCGTCTGCGTCCCGGTGCAAAAGCCGATGATAAGAAAGATGACAAGCGCTCGACGGGCACCAGCAGCACATATAAACCACCGGGTTCATCGCCGTACTCGTCGTCTTCACAAAGTGCTTCAAGTTATGGCGGCAAATCGTCTACATCGACCAGCAGTGCTGTGCGTTCGACGGGCGAAACCAAAAAGCCTTTGTTCGGCAATGCCGGAGGAGCCAGCGCATCATCCAGCGCAAAACCCGCTAAAGCGGAGGCACAATCCGGCGGTTTAGGCCGTTTCCTGCCCTTTGGACGAGGTGGCGCAAAAGATGAGAAAAAACCAGCGCCGAAGCCGCGCACCAGCAAGGCTCCCAAGATCGAGGGCGAGGGTCTTAGCCTCGATAGTAAGCTCGATATTTTAGGTGTCGCCCTGGTGCTGGGTTCACTGGCACTGTTCCTGAGCCGACTTTCCAGCACGAAGGGTCAACTGACCGAATGGGTCAACACGTTACTGACCCAGACATTTGGTTGGGGCGCGATTGCCGTCCCGGTTGCCATGATGGCTGTCGGAATCTGGTTGATCGCGCGGCATTTCGGCGATGAAGCCCCGGTTATCCCATCCACGCGCCTGTTTGGCATTGGTCTGGTGTATGTCGGTGTGCTTATTCTGATGCAGTACATCGATACCTACAGCTATGTCAATTCAGATGGCAGCGTGGTGACGATGGCTGCGCTCCAAGCGGTCTGGCTGCCTATCTCGATTGCGCGAGGCAGCGGCGGCGGTTGGATCGGCGCGAATTTGTATTACATCCTGGCTTCGAACATCACTGAATACGGCGCATTTATGGCGGCGGCGTTCCTGCTGGTGGTTGGGACGATGTTCATCCTGAGCATCAGCGCCGCCGAATTGACCATGATTGTAATCAGCGTGGGACGCAGCTTTACGGATGCCCGTCAGCGACGTGCCCAGCGCCGCGCTCAAACCGCCGCGCCGGGGTTGGAACAACTAACCGCCGAAGTCGCAGCACCCGCGATCAGTGTCAGCAGACCCGAACCGGAAGCCTTGCCTGCGGCAGCGTCCGCACCTGCGCTCCCGGCAGCGAGTGAACCCGCTTTACCGGCTGGGTCACCCATTCTGGCTCCCCAGCGTCAGATCAACATCAATATTGGTGGTCGCAGCAGTGTTTCGCCAAGCGAAGGCGAATTGCAACCCGTTGAAAATAAGCCTTTCCGTCCGGGACAGCAACCTGCTGCTTCAGTCGCAGCCAAACCGGGCGAAGCGCCAGCCACGAGCGGCGGTTTTGGTTCACGTCTGCGCGGTGTACTTCCGGGCGGAAAACCTGCTACAGCGCCGGAAACCGCTGCTCAAAAACCAGCCGCGCCAGCCTCTACTGCGCCTGCGTCTGCGGGAGGCGGATTTGGCTCACGGCTGCGCAGCGCGATTCCGACCAGTCTGCCGGGTGGAAAATCTACTTCGGATATACCTCAGCCCGCTAAAGCTGAAGCCGCACCAGCAGACAAACCTGCTACGCCGATGGGTACTTTGCGCGGGATGTTTAACCGTCAGAGCAGCGAGACCAAATCACCGGAAACATCCGCAGCAGCAGTGCCGGAAAAATCGGCTGCACCTGCTAATGGTAAACCGCTTGTGGGAACACCCGCAACAGCCAGCACTGCCCCTGCTATGCCTGCCGCATCCGGCGTTCCAGCGAGTGCCAGCAGTGCTCCGTTCAGCAAACCTGCTGCGGAAGAAGCCCCTGCGCGTCTGGGCGATTTGATGCGACCCAACACACCGCGCCCGCCTGCGCCGACACAGCAGCCTGCCGCCAGCGCTGCTTCAGCCGATAGCCGTAGCAGTGGCGACAGTCCAGCGGTGCTAAAAGGCTCGGTTATCAGCCCGACTGGCACACCAACAGCGGCTCCGACCTCCCGTTTGCCAGAAGCGCCTAAACCGCCATCACCCTTCAGCAAGCCAGCTTCAGCTTTCAAACCGGAAGATTTGCTGGATGATAACGACGAGGATTTCGACGACGACTTCGATGACGACATGGACGATATGGATGATGAAGAGGATGATCGTCTGACCAACCTCGCCCCGGCTGCACCCAAGGGAACCGGGCCGCTGCCGCGTCCAGAGTCGCGTTTTGCACCCACTACATTTAATAAGACGGCTGACAGCGCCGCCCCGGCTGACCGCATGGATCGGCTGAACGCCATCCGTTCCGGAACTATCGCGCCGCCGCCAGTTTCTCCCTCCAAGCCGGATGAGAGTGGCGTTCGCCGTGATGTCCCGCAGCAGCCTGCGGCATCGGCACAATCGGTCACAAGACCACCTGTCACACCAGCTAATGGTGGCACACCCGCCGCGCCGCCTGCGCGTCCAACGGTGCAGCCATTTGGCACGCCAGCAGCGCCAGCCGCAGCGCCGTCATCACCTGCTGATGGGGATAAGAAGCCTCAGCCAGCAGCAGCTTTCTGGAAAAAGGATGATGCTCCACCGAAAGCGCCAGAAACGCCGAAGTCATCAGACTTGCCCAAGCCAGAGGTTAAGCCGCCTGCGCCATCGTATGGCAAGCCGCCGACACCCCCCGGTGTCCCGGTCAATGAAACCACTGCTCCGGCTGCTTTTGCCGCTGCCAATGCCGCGCTGCCGCCCTCACCGGAAATCGCACTGCGACAGCCGGGAGTCGGCACAACGGCTCCATCCGGCGGAAAACGGCGCAAGGAATGGAAGCTGCCAAGTTATGCTCAACTGCTGATGGCAGGTTCAGAAAATGATATTGACCGGGAAAGCCTGCTGCGGCGTGCCCGTATCATCGAGGATACGCTCAACAGCTTTGGTGCTCCGGGTAAAGTGGTGGAAGTCAACACCGGCCCGGTGATTACGCAGTTCGGTGTCGAGCCGGATTATCTGGTGACGCGCGGCGGCAAGAAAAACCGCGTCAAAGTCGGCGCGATTGCCCAGTTGGATAAAGACCTGCAATTGGCCTTGGGCGCGAAGTCCATCCGTATCGAAGCGCCTGTCCCCGGTAAGGGTTATGTCGGTATCGAAGTGCCGAATGATGTGCCTTCACTGGTCGGTCTGCGCGATGTGATGGAATCGGACAACTTCCGCAAGATCAAATCGCCGCTGGCCATTGCGCTGGGGCAGAGCGTGGATGGCGCGCCGATCTCCGCCGACCTGACCGGAATGCCTCACCTGCTGATCGCTGGTACGACGGGTTCCGGTAAATCGGTGTGCGTCAACGCGATTATCACCAGTCTGATTATCCAGAACACGCCTGACAAGGTGAAGTTCATCATGGTTGACCCGAAGCGCGTCGAATTAACCGGATACAACGGCATTCCGCATCTGGTCGCCCCGGTGGTGGTCGATCTGGAACGCATCGTGGGCGTGCTGAAATGGGTCACGCGCGAAATGGATGAGCGCTACAAGAAATTCAGCACAGCGGGTGCCCGTAATATCGATGACTACAACAATCACCTGCAAAATGAAGCCGATTGGATGCCGTATATCGTCGTCATCATCGACGAGTTAGCCGACCTGATGATGCTCGCGCCGGATGAAACCGAGCGTGTCATCACCCGTATTGCTGCTCTGGCGCGTGCGACGGGTATCCATCTGGTGATCGCGACGCAGCGTCCATCGGTGGATGTCGTCACGGGGTTGATTAAAGCCAACTTCCCGGCGCGTATCGCTTTCGCAGTGGCAGGGGGTGTGGACAGCCGCGTCATCCTTGACCAACCCGGCGCGGAACGTCTGCTGGGGCGCGGTGATATGCTCTACATGAGCGGCGATTCACCGGCTCCGCTGCGTCTGCAAGGTGTGTATGTTTCGGATACCGAGATCAACAACATCACCCGTTACTGGAAAGGCCAGATGGGCGATGATGATGGAACTGCTAAACCGATCAGCACGCTCGTCCTCGATCACAGCATCGCGGAATCCGGACGTTCGGTAATGCCGAGTAACGAGAAACAGGAAATTCAGGCCGCTTTCTGGGATAAGGATGAAAAGAATTCATCGTCAAACTCATCGGTGAGTTCAACACCGGGTTCAAATGACGACGACGATTCTGACGATCAGGAAGACGATCTGTACGAGGAGGCCGTGGAAATGGTGCGCCGCCTGAACAAGGCTTCGGTGTCGCTGTTGCAGCGCCGCCTGCGCATCGGTTATACGCGCGCTGCCCGTCTGATTGACCGCATGGAAGAGGAGAAAATCATCGGCCCGGCGGTAGAAGGCAGTCGTCCGCGCGAGGTTATTCAGAAGATTGGGAATTAAGCCGTTAGCTATTAGCGGTTAGCCATTAGCAAAGGCTTCAGAGACGAAGAAGCACATAATGCGAAAGGGCGGTTCATTCCGCCCTTCTTGTTTTACTTTGTCACGACTTCCCCTTTATACGCCAGCAGAATCTTCTCGCGTGGGATGCCGCCGTTGACCATCAATGCATCGACAAGATGCTTTTCGAGTGTCACATCTTCTTCAATAATGATGGTATTGTCAGCTACATGCGCCATCATCAGCACCCAGGCAGGTTTTAGGGCTGGGTCATGTTCAACCACAATAACGGCGTACACCTTATTGGTATCATCCAGAACAGGATAAAATGTGGCGGTGTCGCTGGTCGCGGCATAAAGAGCGATTTCTTTGCGCAGCGTTTTACTCAATGCCTCGGTTGTTACCTGAATTTCTAAGGCGTGATCCATTGTTCCACTACCTCCGCCTCTAAATCAACCACAATCATATTTATCTCAAACTCGGCTATAATCTGCATCCCAATTTCCTTAAAGATACCATGATAAGCATAATTAGGAACAGCCAGATACACAGGGAACTTCTGAGGGGACTGCTGTAAAAGGCTTCGATAAACCCCATATTGTCCTACTGCCGTATAGAGTTCAACCAATGGGTCATCTAAAAAGCATTTCACTTCTACAATGATGATTTCTTCCTGTCCCCGGTTAGCTCTTATATCCGCTAAGAGCGGGTATTTTCGTCCCGGAGCGCGGATGGCGTGAGGGACAGGCGAAACTGTCCATCCTGCTTTTTCTAACGCATGAACAATCTGCGGGTGGCAAGCGTCTAAGGCTGGCATAAACGACCCTTATCAATGGAAATTTAGGGTAATTCTACCGCACAACAAAACAGAGAACGCCCCTCCCCAGTCTATAGATACTCTGGTGGGGAGAGGTTAGGACATTCGCCTTTTACCTCGCCCCTATTACCTCATACCTTCGCGCCTTTGCGTGATCTTCGCGGTTCGATTTCGCCTTTCCTATTTCGCGTTCAGGGTCACGGTTTCGACAGAACTGGTATTCAGGTTAATGCGCAGGGTGACAGCGCTTTTTCCATAGGCCGCGTTGACATAGCCGTTATCCTGTTTCGTCAGACCGTTGACCTTCACATCCGCCGATGTGCCGAAAATCTGGACAAATACACCCACATCGTCGGGTAGTTCGAGTGTGGTGGTATTGGACTCGGAAATGACCATCATATC
>JBGAGR010000139.1:0-19884 GCA_044226645.1 Aggregatilineales bacterium | reverse complement strand
TAAAATAAACAGCATCCGCACGAGGCTGCTGATCGCTTATGTCAGTATCATTCTGGTCGGGTTGGCAGGTCTGACGATCACAGCAGGAGGACAGATTTCATCTGCCGCGCAGGTGGATTTTGAGCAGCGCATGTCCAACGAAATTCGCCTCATCGCGCAGGGTGTTGCGCCGACAGTGGATGATTATGTCGAGGGACGCGCAACCGACGATGATTTAAACGCGGCGTTTCAGGATTACGAAACTCAGGTGAATGGCACACTCAAACTCATCACGCCTAACCCTCCTTCCAATACCAGCAGTAATACATCGCCCGGTGAGCCGAGTCAGCGTGACTCATTTCATGACATGCTGGAAATTGAAGCCGCTTTCCGTAATCAACTGGCACTGGTCGAACGCCCGAATGATGCCGGAGAGGATACCTTTTATATTGCTGCGCCGATTGATCTGGGTGGACGCTTACATGGTATCGTTCAACTCGCCGTACCTGCTGCCAATCTGCAAACCATCGTCAACCAGCGCTGGCTGGAATTGGGCGCGGTGTTCGCCTTAGTCACCGTGTTAGCACTGTTCGCGGCGCTCTGGCTTTCGCGCTCCATTATCAATCCGCTTTATAAGCTGCGCGAATCCGCGCTGCATCTTTCTACAGGCGATTTCTCGCACCGTGTCGCTAACATCGGCAAAGACGAAATTGGTGAAGTCGCTCAGGCTTTTAATGAAATGGCACAGCAGGTCGAAAGCATGTTGGAAGAACAACGCGCTTTCGCCAGCAATACGTCCCATGAACTGCGCACGCCGCTGACGACCATTCGCCTGCGTACCGAAGCCCTGCGCTACGACTCCACAGTGGATGAATCCACCGCTAAACAATACATCGAAGAAATTGACGAGGAAGTCGCGCGGCTCGGCAATCTGGTGCAGGATTTGACCCTGCTCTCCCGCTTTGAGGCCGGACGCGCCGAACTCGGCAAAGATCAGGTGGATATGCTGCGCTTCGCCTCCAGTGTCCAGCATCAGCAGAGCCAACAGGCGAAAGAGAAAAATATCAGCATTTCGCTGGATATGCCGGAAGAACCCATCCCGATTAACGCCAGCATCAATCACCTGACCGTCGTGTTCCGCAACCTGATCGACAATGCCATCAAATACACACCCAATGGCGGCGAAATCAACTGGAAAATCACCAGAGCCGATCACGGGGTCAACAGCGTCATTCGCGATACTGGACGCGGTATTCCCTCCGAACATCTGCCGCGTCTGTTCGAGCGTTTTTACCGTGTCGATAGAGCGCGTTCGCGTGATATTCCCGGCACAGGCTTAGGGTTGGCGCTGGCAAAGTCCATTGTGGAAGCCTATGGCGGTACGATCTCCATTGACAGCGAAGGAGCCGAAAAAGGCACTACCGCCACAGTCTATTGGCCTGCCACGCCTAAAGCTTCGTTAAGCATCGAACAGCAGGCGGTCAAGCCCACGCACTAACCCGGTTACAGCCATCACCCGCTGCGCCGCCAACAGTGTCCCTGCGACATAAGGCGCAGCGCTCGAACCCGCGTCGTGCCGGATGGTCAGCCGCTCGTCGGGCAAACCAAAAATCGTCTCGAAAGCAATCACGTAGCTGGGCAGGCGCACCGAATGAACCTGCGTCCCGGCGATGGATGCGCCGCGCGTTTCTTTCGGCCCGGTTATTTTCTCAATTGGGAATCCGATCTGATTTGCACTGACCTCACCCAACGCTTCCGCCAGTTCGCGCACCGTTCCGCTGGGCACATCCGGTTTGTGGTCATGAGCATAATCAATGATCTCGCGCGAAGGCAGATATTTCGCCGCTGTCAGCGCGAAGTGTTTCGCCAGCGCTGCTGTGATCGAAAAATTTCCCGCCGCAATCACCCCAAGCTGGCGTTCCTGCGCCTTGCGCTCGATTTCATCAAAATCAGCCCCGGTCAGGCCGGATGTGCCGACCACAACCCGCGCACCACGATCCAGAGACTCCAAAATGCGCGCCTTAACGGATTCAGGATGGGTGTAATCAATCACGACATCCGCCGGATTTTGCAAAGCTGCTTCCAGCGACGCGCTAATTTTCACACCCACCGCACCACGCCCTAACACCTCGCCAATGTCCTGCCCTGCTTTCTGACGGGCAATCGCGCCCACCAGTTGAAATTCATTTGAATCGAGGACGTGCTGTGTTACCAGACTGCCCGTCCAGCCTGTCGCACCTGCCACACAAATTCGGATGGTCATCTTAAAGTGTTCCTTTTCACCGTGAAGGATTAATATTGCCAGATGATTGTAGATCAATTCAGGTTGAAAAGAGTGATTTATGCCAGCCGTTCACCAGATTACAATAGAAACCTTCCAGATCGAATCGATTCCGCTCATGGTCTGCCTGCCAGTCAGCGCAGAACAGTGTCCTTTTATCTTTTACATCCCCGGCTATACCGCCAGCAAAAAAGATGGTCTTTCACTGGGCATCCAATTGGCGCAGCGGGGCATCGGCTGTGTCGCCTTTGACCCGCTCTATCATGGCGAGCGTTATGATGCGCGTCTGACCACCATTTCCAATGGCATTTATCCGCCGGAAAGCGGTCTGGATATGTTCATGCAGTTCTTGCAGGTCATCCGGCAAAGTGCGCAGGATATTCAAACATTGCTCAAGCGCCTGCCCTATGATTCCCGCTTTGATACCGGGCGCATTGGCGTGACCGGGCACTCAATGGGCGCATATGCCAGCTTTTTAGCCTTCGCGGACATCCCGGCGATTCGCTGCGCCGTACCGATGATGGGCATTCCAACGTTCACCCGCCGCTGGACAGATTTACTGGATGAATGCGCCTTTAGCAATCCCGATTGGGAAGCCGCTTTAGCCAAACTGGAAACCGAAACCGCACAACATACCGCCTTGATTCGCACTTTCGACCCGGCTGAAAAACTGCTGCAAGCCGCACCGCGCGCCTTGCTGGCTATGAATGGGGATTTCGACAGCGACCAGCCCAAGCATTACACACTGGATTGGTATCGTGCCATGCGTGAGGTCTATGCGCCGTATCCGGGTCACTTAAAGTGGAATATCTATCCTGTCGGTCACACAGTCACGCCGCAGATGGAGCAGGATGCGGTTGAATGGTTCGTCCGGTATCTATAGGAGAATACAAGCGAGGTTATTGAGTGGAGCAGAAAACATGCAAATCCTGCTCCACCGGATTAATCAAGTCTTACGAGCCGCCCATCTCGCTCATGGGTGGTTCCTGCACCGGAACCGATAAATTCAGCGTGCCGCTTTGAGCAAAGGTCAGCGTCAAATCCAGCGATGTGCCCACGTCCAGGGCTTGCGTCAGACCAATGAACATCATATGCATTCCGCCGGGTTGCAGCAGTGCTGTTCCACCCGCCGGAATGACGATACCACCCTCGATAGGCCGCATTTGCATGACATCGCCAGCCCCCATTGTCATTTCATGCAGTTCCGCCACATCCGCAGCGGCGGTACTCACGCCGACAAGTGTTTCATCCTCAGCGGTCAAGTTGACCACTAACCCATACGCCGCACTATTCGGCATCCCGGCGACAGCAGGCCGCGCCCATCCTCCGACTACATGCATCCCCACACAGGCTTCAGGCCATGTCGCCATATCAGGCTGCGAAGCCATATCCATGCTGCTGTCCGACTCTGCTGTCGCTTCGACGTTCATGTCCCCCATGCCGCTGTCTGAACCCATATCACCCATAGCAGCTTCCATATCCTTAATGGGCACATCGACTTTCACTTCGCCGAGATTCTCAAAAGTCAGTGTCAGGGCTAAAGTCTCGCCAGCCACAAGCGGCTGTTTCAGATTGACCAGCATGATATGCATTCCGCCCGGTTGAAGCTGGACGAAATTCCGCGCCGCGACCATGATGCCGCCTTCGATAGGTCGCATTTGCATCACGTCGCCAGCCCCCATTGACATTTCATGCAGTTCGGCTGCCTCGGCTGCGTCCGTACTGGCACTCAGGAGCGTATCTGCCTCACTGCTGAGATTGGTCAGCAGCCCGTAGACCGCACCGTTGGGTTCACCTGCCACCGTCGGACGTGCCCAGATATCAAAAAATGTTATCACTTTGCAATCTGGCGAATCCTGCGCGTTCACCAGCACCGCGCCCAACGCCAATAAAAGTAATACGGAAAAAACAATCACTAATCTGCGAGTCATCATGGTCGCCTTTCGTTGAGAGAAGCCGCTATGCGGCTGGAAGAACAATTTTCAGATCATGAACAATGTCATGGAAGTCTGTGCCATACAGATATTGGGCCTTGAGGACACCATCCTTGCCGATGAGAAATACCGATGCCGTATGGTCAATCAGATAGGACAGCGGTGAATCACCGAGCTGCCGCTTTTCCGCTACCACACCGAACTCTTTCATCACCTGCTTCAGCGCAGCACCATCATCACGCAGGCCGATAAAATCATTGTGGAAAGCGTGGGTATACATCGTCAGGTAGTCCAGTGTGTCACGTTCCGGGTCAACCGTGATAAAGACGATTTTGAGTTTGTCTTTCGGCTCATTCAGCGCGCTGTAGACCTGCTTCAACTCGGCAAAGGTCGTCGGGCAGAAATCCGGACAGCTTCGGTAGCCGAAATACAGCAGAATCACCTGACCACGATGTTCGCTCAGCGTAAAGGGCACACCTTCAGTAGACATCAGGGTAAAATCATCCAATTGACGCGGAGGATCAAACACCGCCCCCCGCAGGGGTTCGCTCGTCACCGCCGGACTGCATCCGACCATCGCCGCCAGAAATACAATCACCCATAACCATCGCTTTGCCATACTCAACCTCGTGCATGATTACTTAAGGAACCGAAAACAGGGCTGCTCATCAAAGCCCGAAAGGAATTGTTTAATTGCAGGAAAATCAGCCATCCACAATAATGCTCAGGGTAGCGCGAGCATTGATGCTGCATTTTCCCTGATACACAGCGGGCTGTGTGAAGGTCTGGCGCATCGTTTCGCCAGCGCGAACCATATATGGCCCAACGATATGATCCACAATGTCGTTATTCTGAATAATCAATGTGTTCTGACCGTTGACGTTCAGCCGAATTTCTTCGGGAATCACATCCATAGCCAGCCCATCCATCTGCTGCATCATGCGTGTGCCCTGCGGGATGATGATGCCCAGTTCGTGCGCCGGGTCAGAAACCACTTTTTGATTTTGACTGAGACTCTGGAAGGTGGTTTGCAGACCATTGGTGGTCATATACGTAGCATAAACAAACACATCAAACTGATCGCTCACCGTACCCTGACCATTCGGCAGTTCAGCACTGATATCGAGCTGCCAGGGTCCCACCATCGACCAGACAACCGGTACACGGAATACGCCGTTATCATAATGGATGCCCTGGATGGTCAGCGGCAGCATCCCTTCATGCATCATCGCACCGGACAAACTCAGGTCAGCATCAACCGCGTTTCCATCATTATCCGTAACTGTAACTAATAAGGTGGTTGGCCCGACAACCAGTGGGAAAGGGTCAGATTGCAGGATGATCTGCGCTTTCGATTCAACCCGTTTCTGGCTAGACACCCACACTATGGAGGAAGCGAGGACAACCAGCGCGATAAGCCCAATCCATTTTTTCACACGCACCTCCCGGCTGTTTGAAATTAAGTTTCATCATATAAGGCATGAGACGAAGGACAACATGACAAACATCATCTTTCAAGGTGACATTTGTCGTTTTCACAGGGTTTATAGCGACGTGTAAGGCAGAAATCAATGGGTATAAATCAATTACAAAAAAGGCCGGAACGATTTTGTCCCGACCTTTCCAATCCTGATTTATGGCAGCGCGATGTTGAGGGGCTGTACGGCGCTCCAGTTTCCCCAGTTTCCATTGGTCTTTTTCGCCCGTATGCGCCAGTAGTACGTGCCATTCAGGAGCGGCGGTGTCGTGTAAAACGTCGCGCCCGCCCCAAACTCTCGTTGATCGACATGGGGCAGCGCAAAATCAGCGTCAATATCGATCTGAATTTCATAGCCTGCTGCCCAGGTAACGGGCGACCATGTGAGTACCGCTTGAGCAGTGTTCACAACATTGATGACCGGGGCGGCGTTACTGGCCGACAAAATATTAAATGTCCAGACAACACTCCAGGGAGATGGTTTACCACTTGGCGTAATCGCCCGAACACGCCAGTAGTACGGCGTTTCCAGCAGGGGGCTGTCCGGCGTATAGCTGGTCGAGTTGACGATAATAACCGGCGCTGACGGCGGATTGGCCGTTCCAAATTGCAGTTCATAATGATGTGCGAGGATAATCGGCTGCCAGCTAAAGGTCGGCGGATTGGTGGAAATCGCCGTATTATTTACCGGGCTGACCAAAACGGGAACCAACTGCGTAAATCCATCGGTTTCAAACGCGCCCGAATCACAACCGTTAAACTGCGGACGGAAGACACCGCGCTGATCAAACGCGAGAGTGCATCCGGCTGATGGAATCGCATCCAGAGCGGGACTGCTCCCCAATAAATTGATGGTCTGTGTCGCGCCGCCATTGAATTCCAGATTGCCTAACTGCGGATTCGTGTTGATTTTGTCACTGAGAGCCAGTGTCCCGCATAAGCTGTTCCCGTTGGTGAGGTTATACCCCAGCGAAACGGGCGGATTACCTGTCCCGTCACAGATTGTCGTCTGCGCTGTCTGGATGATATTCGCCCGTAATTGAACGGCACTGGACACGAAATACAGGGTCACATGCGTACCCGGCGCATCGTTAAAAATGGTGGTATGTGTCAGGGACAACGTGCCATAATCCGTCTCGATAGCATCCACCAGATTGCCCGAACTGTTCCGGGAAAATGTGCTGTTGGTAATGGTCATCTGACCATAAAAATTGGCAAGCGCACCAGCTTGTCCGGCGGTATTACGATCAAACGTGGATTTACTCACGGTGGCAGAAGCCATATCGCCATCATTTACAATCCCGCCGCCAGAACCCAGCGCATCATTCAGCGTAAAGGTCGAATCCGTCACGCTGAGTGTGCCGTTATGGTTGGCAATCGCGCCGCCTTCCACAGACACATTTTTGATGAACTTCGCCTTCGTAATGGTCAGCGTACCCTCATTCAGAATCGCCCCACCATGCTGCGTGTAATCATGGGTATCCGTGTTAATACGCGGATTGCCCGATTGCAGAGTGATAGAATCCAAGGAAACCGATGCTGTCGCAGCAACCGTGAGCAGACGGAAATGCGGTGTATTGACACTAGCATCGCGCTCAATCGTCGCATCATGTCCGTTCATGACCAGATTATTCGTAATCACGGGAAGTCCGGTCTGCTGGGCATAAACAGCGTTTAGCAGGTAATGACCGTTGGGAGCCAGATTAATGGTATCGGTATCAGGATAGCAGGCGGCATTATTGGCGGCTTCAAGCGCTATGATCAGACCCGTGACATCGCCGTCTGCCACATCAAAGACGGAGGCAGAAGCACAATCGACCATGATACGGCTCTCTGCCCAATCGTCTTCCAGAGGATCGTGATTGTTCGGTGTTGAATCAGGGTCGATGATAGCTGCGCTTGTAATTTCAGCCGTGTTGAGGAGGGTTTGTCCATACGTGCTGATTCCCGTCCGGGCGCGAATCACCAATGTCACGCTATTGTTCGCCGGGATTTGCCCCACTGCCCAAAGCCCGCTTCCAGCATCATAGTGTCCCTGACTGGCCTGCGCTGAAACATAGATCATCCCGCCCGGCAGAATATCTTTTACCTCAACATCGGGAGCGGGGTCTGCGCCCTCAGCCGTTACCATCAGGGTGTAATCAACCATATCGCCCTGTGGAACCGTAGCGATACTGCTGTTCATCAGCAGCGCGAGATCGGTAAGGCAGGTTGGCGTAGCAGCCGTCACTGGCGCTGAATAGGCCGAATAACTGCCGTCCAATGTACGATAAGCCCGCACCCGATAACTGTAACTCGTACTGCACACCAGGTTCATATCGATAAAGGTCGTGACATTAGCCGCTGTGCGATCAACTTCCTGCCAATGAATTCCATCTGACGAACGTTCAATAGCAAAAGCATCTTCATCGGTGGACTGATCGACCCAGTTGAGGGTCATTGAATCCCGCAGGATATTGCTCAAGGCCAATCCATCGGGCGCGTTGAGTGTCGGAAGCGGAACCGCTTCGAAACTGCCCGTGTCGCAGTAGCTGTTTTGAGGACGTGCAACGCCGCGTTGATCTTCCGTTACGCTGCAAAAAGTGGCGGAAGTGACCGCATCAATCGCCGGACTGCCCACCAGCAGATTGTAGGTAGGCGTAAATCCACCATAATTCCCCAGATTGCCGATCAGAGGATCAACCTGATTTTGATCCCCTACGGCAGTCAGTACACCCTGACAACTCAGGTCATCAGCAATGTTATAGCCCTCAGAACGCAAACTGAGTGAACCGCAGGTATGGCTGACAGTCGTGATCGCCGTATTTTGCGCGAAAAGGGTAGCGCCGAGGTTAAACACATCCCCCGTACTCCCGACAGCAATCGCCCCACCACGATTCTGAGCCTGATTAGCAACCAGCGTACTGAACAGGATCGTGATCGGCTGGCTGGCCGTCGCATAAACAGCGCCGCCATCACCCTGTATCGCTTTGTTGTTGGACAAGGTGCTGTTGCTGATATTCAGGACGCTGCTGGCGTTATAAATGCCGCCGCCATCACTGGCGATATTGCCATACAGCAAACTGCTGACCATATCGAGCCGCGAGTCGGTGTCATTTCCAATACCGCCGCCTACTGATTCGCTCGTGTTGCCGAAAAGAATACTGTTGAACAGGGTGGCATTTGCAGCGCTCGTGTTGAAAAGACCGCCGCCTGTATCCGCTGTATTCGTTATCAGGGCAGCCCGCGATAGATTCAAAACACCGCCCGAATTCAATATGCCGCCGCCCTGCCCACTGGTTAGAAGACCATTCTGGATCGTCAGATCGGAAAACGTCACAGCAAAAACGCCCGTGATATGGAAAACACGGTCTACACCACCCCCATCGACAATGGTCGTCGCGATATCTGCACCCTGAATGCTCAGATCATCGCTGATGTCGAGGTCGCCCGTCAGCGCGGCATCCTCATCCTGCCCCGCGAGTGAAAGCGTATAAGTCCCGACGGGCAGCGTGATAGAATCTCCGCCGGGTGATGCATTGGCCTCCATAATCGCGGCGCGCAGCGTGCATTCGCTCCGTTCAGTCAGGCAAATACCGTCGCCGGGGTTCACATCAACCGCGTCAACGGTGCTGTTGACCACCAGCGTCAACGGCACTAATGCCTCTGACGGTGCAGCCAGTGCCGTGAACATGGACGACAGCCAGACAGCAATCAGCATGAAGAGAAGCGACTTAAAAGAATGGGGCAATCTCGCAAGCGTGTCTTTTATTTTCAGCCTCTTGTTCTACATGAGTGAATTAAGGGCTTCTCAAGTAACTTTTAGACAATTTGTGTTATCTCTATTTTTAGTTCATTTGTATACATAAGGGCTATAAGAATTTGGTCTTAGTGGAGATATTGCATCAGGCTAATAAGAGGGGTTTTGAGGCGAAGCAAAATAAGACCCCGTTGCAGGCGGGGTCTTTGATGAACAATCTCAGTCAGCCGCCGCCAAACTCACCGGGGTTTCCACACGCGGTTTATGTACATAACGCAGCATCACGAATAAGGCCGCCACTCCCATCAGGATCGACACCGCGAAGAGCGCTTCATATCCCACCTGTCCAGCAATCGTCCCGGCGATAAAGGGCGCACTCAGCGATATGACCGCCGAAACCGTATTGAACAACCCCGCATATATTGGGCGCTGGTCAGGCGTGGCATAGGTGACGACCCAATTCTGATAACCGAAAAACAGATTGCTCAGGGCAAGGCCGGACATGAAAAAACCAAAATAGAGAGGCAGCGGCCCCACTACAGTCGCCACCAGCGCACTAATCGGCAGCAGCGCACCACCCACCAGCGCAATACGGATATAGAGCACATTATCCTTTGCGCCAAGCCAGCCATACACCAACGCTCCGAGAATGCCGCCAGCCGTTTGCATCGCCAGTAATGTTGGGACAGCATCTTTACTGGAAAGTCCCAATTGCACGGTTGCGAAGCCGATGTAGAACGGCCCCGCCATCGCGAACAGGCTGGTCAGCATTCGGGCAAGGATGATCGCCCTGAATTGACCATCGCGACGCAGCACACGCCCTAAATGAGGAACAAATTCACCGAGCGATGGCAGCTTTTCCACCGCTTTACCGCCGGGAAGCTCATGGAAAAATAGACCCGGCAGGATCGACAGCGCGAATAACACACCCGCCGCCCCAAACAGCACTGCGTAGTTATTCGGAAATTCCAGTCCGGCATTCCCCAGCACCTGCCCAATCAGTGGCGAAACAAGGAGCATAATGCCACCGGAGATAAAAGTCATGGCACCAAACATGCGGGCACGCCAGCGTTCATCCAGACTCGTACCCATCAAATCCGCCCAGGGTACACCGACGATTCCGTCGCCGAATCCGACCAGCGCATAGCAGATCAGGAAGGCGGCTAACACCGTCCCCGGCTGTTCCTTGCCAATCAGCACCACTATGCCGGCAAATACCAGCATCACCAGCCGTACCGGGATATTTGGCCCGACAAACCACCACTTCTTTTTAGCGGCGCGGACGATGTAACGGGCGATAAACAACTGCGGCAGCGTCCAGCCGACATCAAACAAGCTGCTGGAAAGCCCAATCAGAACTTCCGAGTTGGTCAGGTGACGGACAAAATCAGGAATCACAGTGGTCGAGCCAATGATGCCCATCGCCACCATGAAAAAAATACCATCCGTCACGAAGAAGAAAAAATTACGTCTGTATATGGGTTCTAATTGGGTCTGCGGAAGCGCCGAGTCAGTCATGACAAACCTGTACTTTCGTGAAATTTGGAACAATTTTCCATGAGCAGAGTATTTCCAGCAAGTACCAGTTTCCATAGATGAACATACCATTAAGCACAGAACAGGCGAGCTAACTTTCGGTTATAATGAAATCAACATTAGCCAATGCCGGAGGTGAATGATGACCGAAAACCAAACCGCACCAACAGAAGTTTCTCCACACACGGAGCAATTCGCCACGCCCAACCCCGCGCTCAAACGTCTCGACAAATTAGTCGGCACATGGGAATTAACAGGCCGCACGCTCGACTCGCAGGTAGACAACATCACCGGACGGACGACCATTGCCTGGATAATGGGTGGATTTTTCCTTGAACAGCGCGGCGAGATGGAATTCATGGGTCACAAATTCCAAAGTCTGGAAATTCTCGGCTATGACCCCGCTACAGACACTTTTCCGTCAACGGTTTATTCCAGCATGGAAGGAATAACACGCTCGTATTGCTGGGATGTTCAGGGCGATGTCGTCACGCATTGGACAGAAGGCTCGAAGTACACAGGCACATTGAGCGAGGATAGCAATAAGCTTATTGGCGGTTGGCGACCCGATCCCGGTGTTGAACAAAACGGCGGGAACACCTACGACGCGACCATGATCCGCGTGAAATAACCCGTTTCCAGTTATCCCCAAAAACGAAGCCGTAATCAAGCGGCTTCTCTACTTAACCCCTTCGACTTCAAAAACAATTTTCGCACTCTTGATTTTCACAGGTTTTTGACCGGAAAAGATTTTGACGACACGATTCTTAGGGAGTTCAAGTTGAACGCGAAACAGTAGTTTAACGAAATACGCCTCAACATCGTCTAAACTGGTATGAAGGCTGGCGGTATAACGTGGGCCAACCTTAGCATCTTTTTTCGCATCGACAGCTTCCCAGAAAACCACCACTGGCGATGATAAAAACTGCTCTAAAGTGGGGCGATTCAGGTAGGTTTCTGTCCCCCAGCTTCGTTCATGCTGCTGAACAAAATCGAGAAAACTATTTTTGCTATCTGCCATTGCGTCCTCATGACCCTGGTTTTAAATCATCTTACTATGAATTCCAACAAACCTAGCATTACCTCGGCTAAAATGCAAACTTGCAGCATATACTTACCTATCCAATCGTCCTATTTAATCTTGCGGCATGGCCTCGCTCGTATTACGATCTTCCTTTAGCCTATGTTGGGTCTGCGAGAAAGGTGTCTCATATTGAATAAAAATCCGCGTCTGCCTCTCCGGTTGATGATACTCACTATATTGTTTCTGCTGCTGCAATCGACTTTTACAGATGCTTCACCTGCTTTGCAATCCACGCTGGATGATGCCAATGCAGCCCTTTCCAACGGCGATTATGCTGCTGCCATTACGGGCTTCACTGCCGCCGCAAATGCCCCGAACACGCGCTGTGCGGCCTTGTATGGGCTGGGTGTCACGGATTTACAGGCGAAACAGTATGACAATGCTGATGCCGCCTTCACGCCCTACCTGACGGAATGCGAAACCTCTTTTCGTGCGCTGGTGATGCGCGGTGAAGCCCGTCAGCAGGCCGGACGCGCGGCAGATGCCTTAGCCGATTATCAACAGGCCATGACCATCAATCCTGGTGTACTGGACAGCTATCTTTATGAACGTATGGCCTCGCTCAACCTCGATCAAAGTATCTATTATCTGCGGTTGGCGACAGAGGCGGCACGTCAGCCGGAAAACAAATTCGCGCTGCGGGAAAAACTGGCGCGGATTTACCTGCTCATCGGCAGTCCCAGCGCGGCGATTGCGGAATATGACGCGCTTCTAGCTGAAATTGATGCTTATCTGGCGACCCTGAGCGGCATTGAAGGCGCGGATTTCGATAAAAATGGTAGTCTGCGGGCACACATCGAATATGCCGCCGCCACGATTGAGATTCAGGGCAGCACGCCCGACAGCGGATACGCTCGTTTGCAACACATCATCGCCACTTACCCGTCAACCGATTCTGCCCTACCAGCGCTGGTGGCCTTAGTGACCGCCAATCAACCCGTTGATCTGCTCACCCGGATGCGCATTAATGTCCTCAATCAGAATTATTTCCCGGTGGTGGATGTCTTAACTGGATACCTGAACGATCCCGCGACAGCAGGCGGCGCACCTGCCGAGCTTTATCTCCTGCTGGGGCAGGCACAGCGCGGACAGGGCGATTTACAGGGTGCGGTCAATACCTTTGGGCAGATTCGCCAGCAGTTTCAAAGCGATCCGATAGCTGCCACAGCCGCATTGGAACAGGGCAAAACCTTCGCACAGGCAGGGGATACAACCAGAGCTATCACAACCTACAACGAAGTGGCTATCATGTTCCCGCAGTCGCCGGAAGCGCCAGAAGCCCTCTTAAGCGCCGCTGAAACTGCCTACTCCAGCGGCAACCTCGAACAAGCCATCACGCTCTACGACCAGCTAGGTCAGCAGTTTCCTACGTCTGAGCAAGCAAAAACCGGCTTATTCGAAATCGGAATGCGCCTGCTCGTCAGTGACCCCATTCGCGCGGCTCAGTTTCTAGGACGTGCTGGAACCTCAGAAGGCTTCGTCTGGCAGGGTAAATTGCTTCAGGGGCAGGGTGATTCCGCCGCCGCGCAGCAGGCATGGCAGCAGGGACAAGCCACCGAACCGGGCACATTCTTTGCGCTGCGCGCCTGTGAACTGGCGAATGGACGCGGCTCGTTTGCCAACTCAGCAGCCGTTCAAATCCCCACCAGCGATAGAGGGGCAGATAAAGCCGCCGTCGCCCAATGGGTCGCGCAGGTTTTCAATCTCCCTACCGTATCTGCCGATTTATCCCCCGAACTCGCCGCTAACCCGACCTTGCAGCGTGGTGTCGAATTGTGGATGGTTGGCATGTGGGAGGAAGCACGCGGTGAACTCGATGCGCTGCACAAAGTTTCGCGCAACGATCCGTCTGTCCTGCTGCAATTAGCCTTTTACTATCAGGACATGGGCATCCATCGCTCATCCATTTTCGCGGCAATCCGGCTTATCTACGCCTCAAATCAACCGATGTTCGCCGTTCCCCCGCCGCTGCTGCGCCTGGCCTTTCCGTTTTACTACAGTGACCTCGTGACCCAAAGCGCCGCCGATAACAACCTCGACCCCTTAATGGTCGCGGCCTTAATCCGGCAGGAATCCAGCTTTGATGCCACCAATTACAGCATAGCCGATGCACGCGGTCTGATGCAGTTGGTTCCGAGTACCGCGCAGGACATCGCCAATCAACTGGCGTGGCCTGA
Source organism: Aggregatilineales bacterium (assembly GCA_044226645.1). Classification (GTDB taxonomy): domain Bacteria; phylum Chloroflexota; class Anaerolineae; order Aggregatilineales; family Phototrophicaceae; genus CFX2. The sequence goes on along the minus strand of JBGAGR010000139.1, from coordinate 5,677 downwards.
CTACACACTGGATGACTTGTTCCGCCCGCTGGTGAATATCGCTTTCGGCACCCATTATCTGAGCGCCATGCGTGCCTTTCAGGGGGATAGTTCTGTCGGAGCTTTGTTGAGTTACAATGCTGGCCCCGGCGCGGCACAGTCCTGGATCACTTCGGCAAATGGCGATGTGGACTTGCTCTACCAGACCATCGACTTTGACGAAACCAAATCTTATCTGGACATCATCTACGTCAACCACTTCATCTACCAGTATTTATACACATCCAATATGCCCACCTGTGGCTTCGACCTCCCCACACCACAGCAGCCCACCGGAACCTAATCACTCACACGAGAATCAAAAAGACCCCACTCAACGAGCAGGGTCTTTTTACTGAACTTGATGTAGATCAAGGCATTCATTTCCATAGCGCACTATTCTCAAGCTATGACAGATTTTATGGAGAATGAAATATGAACACGATTGATGTCCGCCAGATTGCACCGCGTGATCGACACCCGTTGATCTTCACGACTTTTGATGCCTTGAAACCCGGAGAAGATTTCGTTCTGGTCAACGACCATGACCCCAAACCGCTCTATTATCAGTTTGTGCATGAACGAGAGGGGCTGTTTGAGTGGACATATCTTGAAAGCGGCCCCCAAACCTGGCAGGTTCGAATCGCCAGAACAGGAGGCTAGAGGATGTCCGATTATAACTGGTTCGAAAATCTGACAACGCTGATCGGTGATGTTCAACCCGACAGTATTCTGAGTCGGACACTGTATAAAAACGATCATGCCAAAGCTGTATTGTTCGCCTTTGACGCGGGTCAATCGCTTTCCGAACATCAGGCTGCTCAGCCAGCCATCATTCACATTCTGGATGGGGAAGCTGACCTGACAATTGGCGAAGATAAGTTAGAAGGACATCCCGGTACACTCATCGACATGCAGCCGGGTCTAAAGCACAGCGTTTTCGCAAAGACACGGCTGGTCATGCTCCTGTTCCTCTTACAAACAAAAGCGTAAGTATCATGAAACAAAGTGTCCTGAAAATACCATTACTCCTTTCAACAGCACTAATCCTGCTGCTGGGTATGTGGGCAGGGCTGATACGACTGGGATGGGCGCTGCCTGCCCCGCAGCCCGGTACAGTAGCTGGGCACGGACCTCTAATGGTTTGCGGCGTGCTGGGAACGCTCATTTGTCTGGAACGGGCAGCGGCGCTTTCAGGACACTTTAAACACACAGGTTGGGCTTATCTCGCGCCCCTCATGACCGCCAGCGGCGGTATCTTGTTGATACTGGATTCGTCCCTGATGCTGCCCAGGTTGCTCATCAGTCTGGGCAGTCTGGGACTGGTGATGGTTTTCACCCTCATCATCCGTCGCCACAATGCCACCTATATCTGGGTGATGACCATCGCGGCGGTCTGCTGGTTCATTGGCAATCTACTCTGGTTATCAGGCCAGCCTGTATTTCAGATCGTTCACTGGTGGATTGCTTTTCTCGTCCTGACTGTCGTAGGCGAACGTCTCGAACTGGCTCAGTTGGCGCGAATTACTGCGCAAGGACAGCGCAGCTTTCTATTGGCAGTTTTTATCTATCTACTGGGAGTCGCGCTGACCATTGCGAATCTGGATGTCGGCATTCGCATTGCGGGAATGGGCGAAGTCATTCTGGCGGTCTGGCTGCTGCGGCACGATATAGCCCGTCGTACCATTCGCCGTGTTGAACTGCCGCGCTATATTGCCGCCTGCCTGCTCATCGGCTACATCTGGCTGATGGTTGGCGGTTTATTCGGCTTGTATCTGGGTGCAGTACGCGCGGGTATCCCCTATGAAATGATCCTGCACGCCGTCCTGCTCGGCTTCATCTTCTCGATGATCTTCGGGCACGCGCCGATCATCATTCCCGCCCTGACCGGACGCACCCTGATTTACCGGCGCATCTTCTATCTTCCGCTCATCTTGCTGCATGTCTCGCTCGTACTGCGCATAGCAGGAGATTTGCTCATCAACATTCCCTTCCGGCAGTGGGGTGGCATGTTAAATGTCGTAGCGCTTCTGCTCTTTATGAGCGTGATCGTCCTGACGATGCTGTTAGCCTCCAAACAGGCGCTTACCCCATCATCACAGGAGGGCTAATCGCCGCCATCATGCACAATCCTGCGAATCTGGGTATGCTTGAGGCACTAAGATTTTTCAGGCAGTAAGGGGAGATATGCAGATGGAACTGACAACCGTCGCGATTGAGAAACCGGAGACCATCAACTTTATTCTGGGGCAGAGCCATTTCATCAAAACTGTCGAAGATATACACGAGGCGCTGGTCAGTGCTGTGCCCGGTATTCAGTTCGGCCTCGCCTTTTGCGAAGCATCCGGCGCTTGTCTGGTGCGCTGGAGCGGCAATAATGAGCCAATGATTGATCTGGCTAAGAAAAATGCACTCGCCCTATCCGCCGGACACAGCTTTATCGTCTTCCTCGGCGAAGGCTTTTACCCGATTAACGTCCTGAACGCGATTAAGAATGTGCCGGAAGTCGCGCGTATATTTTGCGCCACCGCGAACCCGGTGCAGGTGATTATCGCCGAAACCGAGCAGGGACGCGGAATCCTCGGCGTAATTGACGGTGAAAAAAGCAAAGGTATCGAAGACGCGGAAGGCATTGCGTGGCGCAAGAATCTGCTGCGGAAGTTCGGCTACAAGCTCGGCTGAGGCTGCTATCCACCAGCCTGTATATTCACAATTCAGGGGCGTGAGTCTACTCTAAACTAACGCCCCCGTTTGTTCCTCTATCTTCTGCATTTCTACAAACTGATATGCAAATCTCCATGCAGCACAGGCCCCGCCATTTCGAGTTCAGGCGGGCAGTCTGCCGCAAACTTCTTGAAATTGCTGATATAGCGCGAAGCCAGTTGGCGATACTTATCCCAGTATTCATCCTCCGAAGGCCACGCCCGCGAGGGATACAGCACTTCCTCTGGAATGCCGGGACAGCTTTTCGGAACTTCAAAGCCGAAAACAGGGTCTACATAATACTCTACGTCATTCAGTTCACCGGAAAGCGCTGCATTCAGTAATGCGCGGGTATAACGGATGCTGATGCGCCTGCCAATTCCATATGGTCCACCGACCCAACCAGTGTTGATAAGCCAGCAGTTCGCTCCATAACGCAGGATTTTGTTCTTGAGCAGTTCCCCGTATACTGAGGGATAATGTACCATGAAAGGAGCGCCAAAGCAGGTGCTAAATGCGATTTCCGGTTCAGCTCCCAGACCCGCTTCCGTTCCGGCGATCTTCGATGTGTAGCCGGAAATGAAATGGTAAAGTGCCTGATCGGGTGTCAGCCGCGAGATAGGTGGCATAACGCCCTGTGCGTCGCAGGTCAGCAGCAAGACATTCCTGGGATGTCCACCGATTTTACTGGGCACACCGTTGTCAATGTATTCCAATGGATACGATGCGCGTGTATTTTCCGTAAAGCGATCATCATCGAGATCAATCTTGCGCGTTACCGGGTCATACACCACATTTTCCAGAATCGAGCCGAAACGGTGTATGGCGGAATAAATCTGTGGTTCCGCCGATTCAGAAAGCTGGATGACTTTGGCATAACAGCCGCCCTCAATATTGAAGACACCAGCATCGCTCCAACCGTGTTCGTCGTCACCAATCAGCCCACGTGTCGGGTCAGCCGAAAGTGTTGTTTTGCCTGTCCCCGATAAACCGAAGAATAACGCACTGTCACCGCTCGCCCCCACATTTGCCGAGCAGTGCATACTCATCACACCTTGCAATGGGAGCAGGTAATTCAGGACAGTAAAGACGGATTTTTTGATCTCGCCTGCGTAGCCGGTTCCGCCGATCAGGCACAAGCGCTGATCGAAGTTCAGGACGATGAAGGTTTCGGTGCGGGTGGCATCAATCGGTTCATAGGCTTTGAACGAAGGCGCGCAAATCACGGTGAAATCAGGGATATGCTGGCGATATTCTTCACGGCTTTGCGGCAAAATGAACATGTTTCGCGCAAAAAGGCTGTGCCACGCATATTCGGTCACAATGCGGATGGGCAGGCGGTAGTCGGCTTGTGCCCCGGCATAGCAGTCCTGTACGAAAATATCCTTGCCCTGTAGGAAACCCTGCATTCGGCTGAAAATCTCCGCGAACTTGTCCGCGCTTATAGGACGATTGTATTCCCCCCACCAGACATGATCCTCCGATGTAGGTTCACGAACAATGAATTTATCTGCCGCCGCGCGTGAGGTGTGTTTGCCGGTATTCACGACCACCGGCCCCATACGGGCGATATGCCCTTCCCGCCGGAAGCTGATTTCTTCGATCAGCGCTTCAGAAGGCAGATTCCAATACTCGGTATTCAGATTAGTCAGACCGTGATTGGACAACCCGAAATCGCTCTTGAGTTCTTTAGCCTGATCTTGCGTTGGGGTTTTGATATTCAGTAGATTGTTGCTCATAACCAATCTCTCACCATACGATGATCGCCAATGTAAATCTCATTCGGGGCTTCTGGATCAACCGCCCAACGAATGCGCTTAATCCCTTCGGTGATGTCCTTTGCCGCGCCGCAGAAACTCAGACGCAGATAACCTTCCGCGCCGAACTCTTTGCCCGGAACCGTAACCACCAGCGCTCTGTTCAGGAGAAAAGCCGCTAATTCTTCTGAACTGCTGTTGAACGCCCGGAAATCGGGCAGGCAGTAGAACGTTCCGCACGGTTTTGTGACTTTAAGGCCATCAAAGGTGCGTAACTCGTTCATCATGACATCGCGGTTATTCTGAATACTCAGGCGCAGGCTCTCCACTGTGCTTTGGATGCCCGTCAATGCCCCTTCTGCCGCCGCCATCGACAAATTAGCCGGACAGGATGTGGTTTGTGCCTGAATATTCTTCATCACACTCACCAGCGGACGGCTGGCGATAGCCCAACCAATGCGGAACCCGGTCATGCCGTACAGCTTGGAAATGCCGTTGCAGACGATGATCTTGGTTGTCTCGATGGTCTTGTTGGTGAACTGGTAGGCCGAAGCAGGCCGGATGCCGTCAAACACCAATTTGTGGTAGATGTCATCCAGAATCAGGTAGATGTCCTTACGCTCGCACAACTCGACCAATGCGGCGATGAACTCAGCCGGATAGACCACGCCAGAAGGATTGTTCGGGCTGTTGACGATGATGGCTTTTGTGTACGAACTGATGGCGCGTTCGATTTCCGCCAGTCGTGGCTGGAATGTGCCATCCTCCGGTTTGACAATCACCGGACGACCATACACCATCTTGACCATTTCCGGGTAACTCACCCAGTAGGGGGCAAGGATGATGACTTCATCCTGTGGGTCAATGAGTGAGAAAAGAATGTTATACAGTGACTGTTTCGCCCCGGACGAGACGATGACATTGTCCGGCGTGACCGACCAGCCATAATTCTCTTCTGTGTAGCGGATAATGGCTTTCTTGAGCGACAGCGTGCCATCGGTGGGGACATATTTCACTTCGCCTGAAGTGAGTTTTGCGGCAGAACTGAGGATAGCGGTGATGGGGACTTTGTTCTTGGGTTCCCCGCCGCCCAGGTGAATAACGGGCTGTCCCTGGTCAGCCAGCATTTTAGCCTGTTCATTGAGCTTGAGTGTTGCGGACTCGCCAATGGATCGGGCTAGGTGGCTAATGCTCATTTG
>JBGAGR010000138.1:0-20355 GCA_044226645.1 Aggregatilineales bacterium | reverse complement strand
ATGAGCCGAAAAACCGTAATTGTAATTTTGCTCATCGTTGCCGTTCCTGTACTGTGTATTCTAGTCTTGATGTCGCCCTGGGGTGGCTCCATTCCAACCTCGCTCGATTCGCAATATATTGCTGATGCGCAAGCGCTTATAGATGCCCCGACTCCTGTACCCCAATTCCTTACGATAAGCCCACCGCCTGGGAGCACCATTGAATCCGCCGATCCCATCTACATTGGCATCTATTCCAAGTATTTATCAGCCTCATCGCATGATGTCCTTGCGTGGACTCGTATCTATGTCAACCGCGTTCATATTTCTTTAGCAAATGCGAGGGTAACTTTTGGAGGGCCACTAGGCGTACCTGAACCCGTTTATATGCTTGAGCCTCTGTTACAGCCTGGTTTGCATCTCTTTGAAATTCAAGCCGGGGCATCTATCACTGCGTTAATCAGCCCAGATGACAAATTCAAATATACCTGGTCATATCGAGTTCAATAACTAATCCAAGTTTATGGGAGAATTAGAATGGAGTATCGCACATTTGGGCGGCTGGGCTGGCAGGTCGCAGAGATAGGTTACGGCATGTGGGGCATGGCAGGCTGGAAAGGCTCGGATGATGCCGAGTCGATGGGGTCGCTGTACCACGCAGTTGAACTGGGCTGCAATTTCTTCGATACCGCGTTTGCTTACGGCGACGGTCACAGCGAAAACCTTCTCGGTCAACTGCTGAAATCGTATCCTGACAAAAAGTTGTATACCGCCAGCAAAATCCCGCCGAAAAATCGGATATGGCCTTCGCGCCGGGGATTCACACTGGATGAGGTTTTCCCAGCGGATTACATCCGTGAGATGACCGAAAAATCACTGACTAATCTTGGCGCGGACAGCCTCGATCTGATGCAGTTCCATGTGTGGGAGGATAGTTGGGCAAATGACGAACGCTGGCAGCGAGCAGTAGATGACATCAAGCGCGAAGGCCTGGTCAAATCCTTTGGCGTGAGTGTCAACCGATGGGAGCCGGATAACTGCCTCGACACGCTGCGCACGGGCCATATCGACGCGGTGCAGGTCATTTACAATATTTTCGACCAGAACCCGGAAGACCATCTTTTCCCGTTGTGTCGAGAATTAGGCGTGGCGATCATCGCGCGTGTGCCATTCGATGAAGGCACGCTGACCGGAACGCTGACCAAAGATAGCAAGTGGCCGGATGGCGATTGGCGCAATACCTATTTCGTGCCGGACAATCTGAATGCATCAGTAGACCGGGCGGAAGCGCTGCGTCCGCTTATCCCCGCCGGGATGACCATGCCAGAGATGGCGCTGCGTTTTATTTTGGCGAACCCGGATGTCGCCACCATCATTCCAGGGATGCGTAAGTTGAAGCATGTCGAGAGCAATATCGCCACCAGTGATGGGAAAGCATTATCAGCGGATTTGATGGGGAAGTTACGGGCGCATCGCTGGGATCGTACACCGACCAAGTGGTCACAGTAGAGAATCAGGTTCAAACGGATCGCGTTTGATAGGTAGGGGTGCAGCAATGCTGCACCCCTACGGGGAAAACGTTTACGGCACAGTGAAGCGGAAGACCCACAAGCCTTTGATGCGCTGCTGGTCATCGCCGCGAGAGCCGAAGCCCACCAGTTCGGTGATCTCGAACTGCCATTCCCCATGATACTCATACATATCAGCATTGTAGGAGAAATTATCGCAGTGCTGTGTTTCTCCAGCCTTCATGGTTTGCACCATGCCACCGCCGGGGACTTCCTGCCTGTTCGTCGTCAGACGCGGGATGGATGTCCATTGACGAGTGGTATCGGGCACAGTGAAACAAACGGTGACGGTGGTTTGTGAAGGCGCGACAGTGACTTTATCCAGCGTGATGGTGATGCCCTGATCGGTGACGATTTGAGGCGCATTCAGCACCCGCAGTGTCCCATTGAGCGGCAGACTGAAATTAAAGACGAATGGTTGAGATGGCCCCTCGTGTAAGGCTGACCAGGGTTCCAGCGAAGGAATTTCCGTGCGCTTGGCAACTGTCACCCCGGATACACTCACTTCAAAGCGCAGATTCAGCACCGATTGAGTCACATCGGCTTTGGAGACATCGAAAATCAATTGATTGCCGCTGATATTGCCCGTCGGTATCTGGGTCGGGTCAATGCTGCTGGTTTGCAGGTAATTCCCCTCGCCATATTCCATCGAAAATTCGGTTTTTCCATCGGCAGTCGTGAGGCTGGTTGAATCACTTTCGAGATTGGTGTATTCCACGCCCGGTAATCCGGCGATGGTGTAGGCGATGGTCAGGCGGTTGCCGTCAGCATAGGCCCATTCGAGATTGACCGTGTAGCCATCGATGGTCTGACTGAGATTGAGTGGAATGCCCTTCCCGGCATCATAGACCGATTTCAAGCCGGGGTCTGTGTTGATAATCTGCTGCACCAGTGAACTGACCGCCGCGACTACTCCGGCAGCCAGCAGCACGATAATGGCAACAAGCGCGAGACGGAACGATAAGCGTGAAGGAAAACGAGTCATCAAAGGTTTTCTCCTATGAGGTTTTGTTAATTCGGATTGAAGCTGGTCGGCAAGCCGCTGCTGAAAAGCCTCGCTTGGGCGCGGCGCGGCTCCGGGCAAACGAGCGCTGAATCCTGCTAATGTATAGGCTTCATCGGATGGAACAGACTCAGCCTTTAGCAGATGCTCGATTTCCTCCCGCAGCGGGTCGCCGGGGTAATGGTGATTATCGTGAGTCATGAGGAAGCCTTTCTACCAGAGTCTCCGACTCCTGATAGCGTTGATACAAATCTTTCAGTGCGCGGCTGAGATGAGAGGCGACGGTGCGTTCATCGAGGTCGAGGACGGATGCGATTTCCTGATTGCGCAGGCCGCTAAAAAACTTCAGCAGGATGATCTCACGGCGGCGTTCCGGCAGGTCAGCGATCAGGCAGCGCAGTTCATGAGCAGTTTCGATCTGCGCAACGAGAACATCCGGCGGTAAATCATCGGCAGCCTGTGTCTCCTGAAGCGCTTCAAGGGGCACAACGGCTTTGTTATTCCGGCGGTAGAAATCATGGACGGCATTCCGGGCAATGGTGAATAACCACGCAGCGAAACTCGTATTGCGCTGGTTGCGCACCTGCCCTAGTCCGCGCACGACACTGAGAAAAACAGTCGAAACGATGTCCTCCGCGTCCTTCCGGTCATCGACACGGGCGGCGACGTAGCCATACACCCGCTCGATATACAGGTCGTACAATGCCTGAAAGGCTTCCGGGTCATCTGCCGCGCGGTTCACCAATGTCTGTTCTGTAGCTACATCCATCGTGCCTCCTGAAGCATATAGACGCGCCTGATGTCTCAAATACTGCACCGACTGAAAATTTGCCGCGTTATAATGGCCTTCTATCACAGCATTATTGTAAGGAGCAGGAAATGGCTCACCGTATAGGATTCGTTTCAACCCGTTTTGCTGGAACCGACGGGGTATCACTGGAAACCGCCAAATGGGCGTATACGCTGCAAAAAATGGACTGCGAGTGCTTTTATTTCGCTGGGGAATGTGACCGCCCTGCCGATCACAGTTATGTCGTCAGTGAAGCCCACTTCGAGCATCCTGATATTAAGGGATTGACCGATGATCTTTTTGGCGATTATGTCCGTTCGCGGGCTACCTCACGTATGGTGCAGGAATTAAAAGTTCATCTGAAAGAGCAGCTTTACCGCTTCATCGGTCAGTTCGATCTCAATCTGCTGATTCTGGAAAATGCCGTTGCAATCCCGATGAATGTGCCGCTGGGGTTAGCGATTACCGAAACATTGGCGGAAACGGATATGCCTGCTATCGCCCATAATCACGACTTTGCCTGGGAACGCTCGCGCTTCGCCATCAATGCGGCGGAAGATTATATCCGGGCAGCTTTCCCGCCCACTGTGCGTTCGATTCAGCATGTGGTGATTAATTCTTTCGCCAGCCGCCAGCTTGCCCTGCGTACCGGGGCGCATTCGATCACGCTGATTCCGAATGTGATGGATTTTGAGAATCCGCCACCCGAACCAGACGAGTATACGAAAGACCTGCGCAAAACACTGGGCATCGCCGCCGCCGAACATTTTCTGCTTCAGCCCACGCGCATCGTCCCACGCAAACGGATTGAGCAAGCTATCGAACTCACGCGCCGTCTGGGTACAAAAGCAGTGCTGGTCATCAGTCATTCGGCAGGTGATGAAGGGCAGGAATACCCCGACTATTTGCGCGAATATGCAGAAGCGCTCAATGTGCGGATGGTGTTTGCGGCGGATCACTTCGATTATCACCGCAAACAGGACAAGGATGGGCATAAAATCTACTCGCTGGCGGATGCTTACCAGGAAGCCGATATTGTGACCTGTCCTTCAATAGTAGAGGGTTTTGGGAATGCCTTTCTGGAAACCATCTATTACAAACGTCCAATCGTCATGAGTACCTATGAAATCTTCAAGACAGATATTCAGCCGAAGGGTTTCCGCGTGGTTGGCTTTGAGGATTATGTCAGCGATAAAACGGTTGAGATGACCCGCAGCCTGCTGGAAAACCCCAAACAGGCTGCGGAAATAGTCGAAGAGAATTACGAATTAGGCCGCCGCTATTACGCCTATCAGAACCTTGAAAATCATCTGAGAGCACTGCTCACATCCGCGCTGGGTGATGAACATCTAGATGGCTGAGGTGCTTTCGGCCTGCCCGACAGCCACATCGGGAACAGTGTTCTGAACAAAGCCGCGCAGTTCACGGCTGCCCATAGAAAACACAGAGATGACAATCAGGATGATTCCCGCGCCGATAAACATGCTGCTGACATAATGATCGACCAGCAGACCAGCGACCATATTGGAAATCGGCCCTAAGCCAAACGAGGCCAGCATCATGAAGCTCATGACACGCCCCATCGCTTCCGGCGCGACCAGCTTTTGGATGGCACTGAAGGTCATCACGTTGACATAGCCGATGGTCACACCCATCAGAACCGAGACGATGCAGGCAGCAAGAACCGTGTTAACAATGCCGAACAGACTCATCGTCACCCCGGCAAAGGCGATCAGCAGCATGGCGGTAATCCCGATACGGCGTGGTGTGGGCAATGCTCCCGCTAACACCGCGCCAACTACTGCGCCCAATCCATAGGCCGAGAGAATCCAGCCCAGCGAATCTGCGCCCTCGCGATACTGCGCGTTGACCAGCACCGGCAGTCCGACCCCCATTGGCCCGGTAAAGAGGAAATTGATGGCTGTCGAAACCAGAATCAGGGTACGCATCAGGGAATGATTCCAGACAATCCGTATCCCTTCAGCAATCGAGGACAATACACCCTGAACACCTTTACCCTGTCCACCTTCTGGCAGCAGTACGGTACGTCCACCTTTGATGAACCATAACGCGCCAGCGGCAATAATGAAAGTCAGGGTATCAAAAGCCAGCGCCAGCCCAATACCCTCCGTTGAAGCGCCTGCCGCATCAAGAGTAACCGCGCCCGTGAACGTGGCGATCATCAAACCCGCCAAACCGGGGCCAATGAACATCGCCAGCATTCCGGTGATTTGCGTCAATGCATTGCCGGACTCAAGCTGATCTTTGGCGACAATCTGCGGCAAAATCGAAGATTGCGCCGGGAAGAAAAAGGCATCCACCATACCGAACAGGAAGGATGTAACCAGCAGCATCCACAATTGAATGGTATGTGTCAAAACTGTGAAGGTGACAAATGCCGTCAGCAGGATGCGCAGCACATTACTGACCAGCATGACTGTGCGCGGGGAGTAACGATCCGTAAACACGCCGCCCACCAGCATGAAAATGGCGCGTGGAATGCCACCCAGTGCCGCAACGGTTGCCAACGCCAATCCTGACCCGGTGAGTTGCAATGTCAGCCAGGGTAAAGCGATCATGTAAAACTGGTCGCCCAGAACAGAAATGCCTTCACCTGCCCATAACAAGCGGAAATCACGCGCACGCAAGGCGCTTATCAGGGAAGGGCGGGCAGCGGCTGCTGGTGCATCTGCCGAAGTGGATTCGACAGTTCCGTCGGTGGAAACCGTCACACCTGTTGGAATGGCTTCAAGAGATTCGATTGTGCTCATGAATCAACCTTCTTGTGCTTATAAATCGTTGGTCATCTCATTCCTCCTATACGGAAATTTTCCAAAAAATGTTCACGATTGTTGAAATGTACACCACATCATCGCTTATGGGCGCTCACAATCGGCTGATAATGACCGCTTTCGTCGGGCATATGCCAGCGAATGTCGGTCAGTCCGGCCTGTTGCAAAGCGGCATCCAGTTCGGCACGCTGCAAGGCGCGGTAGGTTGTCGCGCTGTGGGTGGTCTGCCATACACCTGCGATTTCCTTCAGGATAAACAGATTGACAGTATAAAACGGCTGGCTCTCTTGCCAGTCCCACACCTGAAACACCACACGCCGCCCGTCCGGGTCATCGTATAACTGTGGCTGCGTCGCACCAGGGCGTTCTCGCAGGATTTGGTCATAATCGCGAATGCTGGCGAGGAATAAACCGCCCGGAGCAATTTTGGCGGCGATGACCTGTGCCGCCTGCCCCAAATCGTCATCGGTGAGCAGATGCGGCAGGGCATTATCAAAGCTGATGATGACCTCAAATGTCCCGCTCACCTGCTGGTCGAGCAAACGCATATCGGCGATCCCGGTGGTCAGTGTCACACCGAATTTCTTCGTTTCCTGTGCCAATCGCTCAACAGCAGCAGGGCTGATGTCGGTAGCATGAACACGGTAGCCCTTCAACGCCAGCCCGATAGCCTGCGTACCGATGCCGCAGGAGCAGTCCAGCACCGTGAGCGGGGGTGCGCCTTTTTGTACACCAATCAGTTTATCCAGCAAATCCGCCTGTCGCTGAATCGACTGTTTCCAATCCACAAAAATCAGGTGGTAGTCATTAGCAAGCTGATCATAAAAGTGGATCACGCTGTCGCTCATAATCATCATTCTCCATCCCGGTTAAGGCATTAGAGTGTAATTATAAACCCGCTATCTAAGGCTGTATTTGAGGGATGTCGGCCTTTTTTGTGTTATACTTACATGTGAGAAGACTCATATATAGGAGTTCGACCATTGACTATTGATATACGCCCTTTTAACGAAACTACCACCGAATCCACTGACACCGACAAGACCGAGCCGGATGCTCGCACTCGTGAATTTATGGAGACGCTCCGTGCCCGCATCAACTTTGAAGACGAAGCGCGCCAGGAAAAATGGGACAAGGCTGTGACCAAACCAACAGGCCGACGTAAAGCCCCAGCCGTTGCCCGCCCGGACTGGCTAAACCCGAAGAAATCGGAAAAAAGCGAGACCAAGACGACCAAAGCCGTTCGTCCGCATCCACTTTCCAGCACCCACAAACGTAAGGGATCGTAGCCAGCAACCTGCGGGGCAGCCATCCATGCAGCTTCAACTCATTCGTAACGCTACCCTGCTGCTCGATTACGCTGGGCAGCACATTCTGATTGACCCCGATTTCGGCCCGAAACATTCGCGCCGTTCATTTACTGGCAAATCCCCTAACCCGATGGTGGATTTGCCGATGCTTCCAGAGAAAATCCTGCGCGGTGTTGAGACGGTCATCGTTTCACACCTACACGCCGATCACTTCGATACAGTGGCGCATACTGTCGTCCCCAAAAATGTACCGCTGTTCTGCCAGCCGGAAAACGAGACCTTTATCCGCGAAAAAGGTTTTGAACAGGTGATGCCCATTGCCGATAAAATCGACTGGCGTGGTATGCATATCACGCGCACAGGCGGCCATCATGGTCTGGGCTTTGTCGAAACGCAGATGGGCACTGTATCCGGTTTCGTATTTCAGGCACAGGGCGAACCGACCATTTATTGGGCGGGTGATACGGTCATGTGCGATGAAGTACGCCAAACCATCGCAGCCTTTCAGCCGGACATCATTGTTACCCATTCCTGTGGCGCGAAATGGCCCGATGAAGCGAACGAACGCCAATTGATTGTGATGGATGCGGCACAGACTATCGAAGTTTGTCGCCTCGCGCCTGCCAGCACCGTGATTGCTGTCCATATGGAAGCCCTCGACCATGCCACCGTTTCCCGCGCGGATTTGCGAGCAGCAGCACAAGCCGCCGGAATCGCTGATGCCCGTCTGCGCATTCCTGCTGATGGCGAAACGGTTCGCTAAGGCATAGTCAAAAATCTGTAAATTGGCTACTCTCAATCTGAATTGAAGTATTCATGATGAGAGGGCAACCAATGGAATTCAGACAGCTTGGCGGTTCCGGCCTAAAAGTCCCGGTACTCTGTTTTGGTACCGCCACTTTTGGCGGTGGCAACGAATTTTTCCGCGCATGGGGGGCGAGCGATGTCGCCGAAGCCACGCGCATGGTCGATATTTGCCTGGATGCGGGAATTAACTTTTTCGATACCGCCGATACGTATTCGCGCGGTCTCTCAGAAGAAATTTTAGGCAAGGCCATCGAGGGACGGCGCGACAAGCTCCTGATTTCGACTAAAGCCACCTTTCCCATGAGCGATGATGACCCCAATAATGTCGGTTCGTCACGCTTTCATATCATCCGCGCCTGTGAAGCCAGCCTGCGCCGCCTGAAAACCGACTACATCGACATCTACACCATGCACGCCTTCGATGCGACCACACCTGTCGAAGAAACCTTGAGCGCACTGGAAAATCTGATACAGAGCGGCAAGGTGCGCTATCTGGCCTGCTCGAATTTCTCCGGCTGGCATCTGATGAAATCGCTGGCAGTGTCGGATAAATTCGGCTGGCCGCGTTATGTGGCGCATCAGGCCTATTACTCGCTCATCGGGCGCGAGTTCGAATGGGAATTGATGCCGCTGGCGCTCGATCAGAAAGTTGGGACACTGGTTTGGAGTCCGCTGGGGCAAGGGCTTCTGACCGGGAAAATCCGCCGGGGTCAACCGATTCCGGAAGGCTCACGCGCTGCTCAAATTGGTGCAGAGACCCCGCGCGGCGATGACGAATATTTCTTCCATCTGATTGATGTCATGGATGAAGTGGCGCAGGAAACGGGCAAAAGTCTGGCACAAATCGCACTCAACTGGCTCTTGCAGCGCCAAACTGTGTCGAGTCTGGTGATCGGCGCACGCAATGAGGAACAGTTGAAGCAAAATCTGGGCGCGGTGGGCTGGAATTTAAGCGCCGACCAGATGGCAAAGCTGGATGCCGCCAGCGAAAAAACGCCGATTTATCCTTACTGGCATCAGCGCAACTTCACCGAACGCAATCCCCTGCCGTTCCAGTCGTATCTATAGACACAATTCGCTGAAGCCATGGGTGAAACTGACACATGGCTTCCATTTATTCCGCGCGGGTTTCTTCCTCACCGATGTCATCGTCGTCAGCGGGACGGAAGCCGTATTCTTCCAGCGTAATCAGGCGGTGGATGGCACGCAGCGAATCGACGGCATGATCGCCCCAGTGAATTTCGAACATGAAGCGCCAGTGCCAGACCGCCTCGCACATCCCGGCAGGGGTTCGGCTGCGGAAGCTGTCCAGATAGCGGCGATAATCGTGATAGATGTCATTGAGGTCATCCAGGATACCTGCTTGCACCGGAACCTCATCTTCAAAGGGATTGAAGACTTCCCAGTATAATTCGAAATCGCCCAACTTCTGACCAATCACTTTGAGCGCCTCATTGGAGAGGGATTTTCGTTCACTGGATTTGGTGCTGTCGGTTACAGGTGAATCGACACACTCCACCTCTGGCAGCGCCAGCGCGGCGGCGTAGAGGCTTGCCAGCGCAGCAGCGGTCTGTTTCAAAAATTCAAAGGGGGTATAAGAGGCGCTGTTCTCCAAAAGTGCGCAGTAAGCATCGCCGCAGGCAACGAAGCGCTTGACACTCTCCACCTCATGTAAGTTCGCAGGCTCTACATCCATAATTCACCAACTCCCTTTGAATGAACGACTGTTCCTCATGAGCCGTGACTTAATTTTCCAACCGCTTCGCACTGACTGCGCCAGGGTCTTTACCCTTCAACAGCATATCGACAGCACGTTCAGCCGTACCCGCCCCCATCGCCAGACCGTGTCCATGAAAGGCGACGGCAAACCCGACACGCGGCTTACCGGGTAATGTGCCCACCATCGGCAGACCATCGACACTGAAACCCATAATCCCTGCCCAGCGTCGTTCGATGGGTTCGGTCACATCCGGGAAATGCTCATGCAGATAATTTTCCAATATACGCTGCACCGGGTCAGTAGTGCGATCATCAGTGGTGTCGTTTTCCAGCACTTTATTCTGCTTACGTCCGCCGCCGATCAACAAACGTCCATCAAATGTATCGCGGTAATACATATAGCCATAATCACTGTATCCGCAGGTATTGAGCAGCGGCCCATTTTTGAGCGGCGCGGTGGCGATGCATTGAGCGCGGGTCGGAATCACCTTGCCGATGAAATACGGATCAATCTGCGGCGAATAGGCATTGGTGCAAAGCATGACATACTGCGCCTTGAAGATGTACTGCCGCGTGTAAACCGTCACGCAGTCATCCGTCTCCTGAATAATGTTGTAAATCTCATTATTGTTGACGAGCTCCGCGCCGCTCTGCTGGAAAACCGCGTGTACCAGTTCGCGGCATACGAATAGCGGCATAGTACAGCGGCATCCTGCGCGCGCGCGGCATGACGGATGGCGGCATAATAAATACGCGTTCCAGCGGGTCAAAACTGCTGTATTCGAAATCGCGTCCATCGGCTTCCAGCGATGCGCGCGCGGCATCTTCCAGTTCAAGCGCGCTTCTTCCGGCGATTCCGCGAGCAGCATCGAACCACACGGATCAAGTTTTGACATTGCCCTTTTTGGCGAACTCGTGCCAGTAGCTATGTGTCATTTCATCGGCATCGGAACGGGTTGATTCTTTCCGAGCAGCAGCGTAAGCGCGAAGAAATTGCCGAAACCGAGGCATTTTTGGAATAACCCCGATATTAAAGTTGCCCGTGCAGCATGGGCACTAGAAAAACAGGTCAACGAAGTGCTAGACAACATGGAGGATGAAGATGCGTAACATTCACAGCATATTGTTAAGCAAGGTCTATTTACGCAGGAAGAAAAGAATCCAGCCAAAAAAGCGGTTATTAAAGGTCTGATAGAAAGTTTGGAACGAGCGACGCAACTTACGAAAAATGGATTTTTGCCGCCAAGATGATAGGCTACCATAATCCATCCTTTGACGGCGACGAAATCGGTTATCCTGATGACGATTTAGACTCCATAACCGTCAAGCATGTTTTGGGATCTGCATCGTCCAGCCAAAGTCCGGCGAAGTAAAAGGGAATATCGCTTGAACCACCAAAGAGCCTATAAATAAAAGATGGAGTTACAAAGTAGCACCATCTTTTCATTCACTCCTTGAAGGAAGGTTACAGTTACCTCTATTCCCCTTCGTATGGGGCTTCGATTTTGTCATCAATATGGATGTCTTTTAGCATGAACAGATTTTTATCCGTTTTTGCAAAACAGGCGGGATACCAGCGAACGCGACCATTATCGATTTTTATCTGCTCTTTCTCATTATCTCTTTCTCCAGAACCAATATTGACAAAAGCATGAAAACCGTCAATACAGAAAACACTATTTTCGTTACCTATTGATGATTTTGACCAGCAGCGGTCTGTTTCAAAAATTCAAAGGGGGTATAAGAGGCGCTGTTCTCCAAAAGTGCGCAGTAAGCATCGCCGCAGGCAACGAAGCGCTTGACACTCTCCACCTCATGTAAGTTCGCAGGCTCTACATCCATAATTCACCAACTCCCTTTGAATGAACGACTGTTCCTCATGAGCCGTGACTTAATTTTCCAACCGCTTCGCACTGACCGCGCCGGGGTCTTTGCCCTTCAACAGCATATCTACCGCGCGTTCAGCCGTACCAGCCCCCATCGCCAGACCGTGTCCATGAAAGGCGACGGCAAACCCGACACGCGGCTTACCGGGTAATGTGCCCACCATCGGCAGACCATCGACACTGAAACCCATAATCCCTGCCCAGCGTCGTTCGATGGGTTCGGTCACATCCGGGAAATGCTCACGCAGGTAATTTTCCAGTATACGCTGCACCGGGTCAGTAGTGCGATCATCAGTGGTGTCGTTTTCCAGGACTTTATTCTGCTTGCGACCACCCCCGATCAACAAACGTCCATCAAATGTATCGCGGTAATACATATAGCCATAATCACTGTATCCGCAGGTATTGAGCAGCGGCCCATTTTTGAGCGGCGCGGTGGCGATGCACTGGGCGCGGGTCGGAATCACCTTGCCGATGAAATACGGATCAATCTGCGGCGAATAGGCATTGGTGCAAAGCATGACATACTGCGCCTTGAAGATGTACTGCCGCGTGTAAACCGTCACGCAGTCATCTGTCTCCTGAATAATGTTGTAAATCTCATTATTGTTGACGAGTTCCGCGCCGCTCTGCTTGAAAACCGCGTGTACCAGGTCGTAAGGCTGTACAGCGGCATCCTGCGGCTGACGGATGGCGGCATAATAACCGCGTTCCAGCGGGTCAAAACTGCTGTATTCGAAATCGCGTCCATCGGCTTCCAATGCGCGCGCGGCCTCTTCCAGTTCAAGCGCTTCTTCCGGTGATTCCGCCAACAGCATCGAGCCACACGGATCAAGTTTGACATTGCCCTTTTTGGCGAACTCGTGCCAGTAGCTATGTGTCGTTTCGGACAAGTCCCACATCTCGCGCGTGACCGCCAACCCATAGCGTTGAATCGAGCGGTGATAATAGGTATCCAGCCCGGTAATCATGAATCCGGCGTTGCGGCTGCTGGCTCCCAGACCAATATCACGCATCTCCGTAACCGTCACCTGCCGTCCAGCCTGTCCGGCGAAAAAGGCCGTCGCACTGCCCACCAATCCCGCGCCTACCACCAAAAAATCAACTTCGCGCACAGGCTGCGTCCCGTTCGCCTGCCACAATGAAACCGTCATGTATTTCCCTTTTGTCGCTGAATAAAATCGCTGACCCACTCGAACACCACTTCGCGCTCGCTGTCCTGCGGCAGAATATGATCGCTCTTTTGCAATGTTTGCGGCTCGATAATTTTACTTTTCACCCGCGCTTGAATAATGTCGCGATTTTCGAGCTTAACCGTTTTGTCCGCCGCAGAATTGATGAGCAGAAGCGGGGCTTTCACCTGTGGCAGATGGTCATAGACCACACCCGCCAGCGCATACAATTCCCCCACCGCCGCTGTTGACCACAAATCATAACGAACCCGTCCGACCACCGCTTCACCCCGCCTGCTCTGTTCTTCGCGGATAATCCCCGGTAGATGCGAACGATCTGTCTGGTCAGTGAAGGGACGAATCCACTTCAGCCAGTGCGCCTGTGCCATCACAAAGCTGCGGAACACAACTGGTGTAGCCAAAGCGACCACTCCGCTCACGGGCATATGTGCCGCCAGCAGCAGCGCCAGCATCCCGCCCATCGAATGTCCAACCACGAAAATCTGCTCACACTGCCCTTTAAGCAAGTGATAACCATCCAGCGTCGCGCCATACCAATCCATCCAGCGCTGACGTGCCATATCCTGCGGATGGGTTCCATGTCCCGGCATCCGCGCCCCATAGACCGTCAAGCCTTTCCCCGCCAGATGTTCACCCAGCCAGCGCACCTCCGAGGGGGAAGCTGTAAATCCATGCAAGCATAAACAGCCCACCGCGCCACCACGATAGAAAAAAGGCTCCGCGCCGGGCTGAATACTGGGAAATTGGTTGCGCATCAATCTAATCCGCTTTGAAATCTTCCGTTCTTGTGCCTCGGATTATACCAATCAGGCTGACAAATAACCTGCGGCAGGTTCGACAGCATCAGATACCGAGTTGGTTCATAATGGCCGGTATCGATTGAGGAACCACTTGAATCGAAGGATGACTCAGATCCATTTGACTGGCCTCATGCTGGATATATTGGGTAATCAATTGCGCATCTCTTTGCCAGAAATCAGCCGCCCCCCGGAAGAGCTGTGGATGACCCGCATATGCCGAATTAATGGCAAAGGCACGGGCAAGGCAAGACATCGCGACGTGTTCCTGTTCCATAAGCCCCGCCAGTGTAACGAGGGCTTCGAAGTAATTCGGGTTGATGGAAAGCGCCAGCACCAGACAATGACGAGCCAGTTTGAGGTCGCCGAGCTTCTTATAAACCACGCCCATGTTATTCAACGCCCGTACACCACCAATGCCCGGAAGTCCATCCGATTTCAGCCCAAAACGGATTTCTTTGCGGTAACAATCAATGGCTTTATCCCAATTTTCCGCTAACCGGTTCAAATACCCCATCTCGTAATAAAGTCCGGTTGCGGGGCCATATTTTTCTACGTGTAATTCAAGTGAATGCAACAAGCCCGGATTGGGACGATTTCCCTGCGCCAGCCGTAGATAAAAGATTAAGCCTTGCGTTCCGCGCCAATCAACCAGATACGGTTTGTAAATTGGAGGCAAAGCGGCAGTCCTGGGCTTACCCAACCGCTTTTCTTCCTGCAATTCAAAATTGATCCATTTATGCTGTGCATTCCATTTCTGTAACCGCTTCAGCAGGTCGTTGGGAATCACGATCCGGTCAATGATATTCGACGGGTATGGATCATCCAATGATAACTCCAGCGCCAGAATTTCATCGCCCGCTGTATCAAGCTGGGTTTTGACGGGCAGTTTCTTCAGCGATTGACGATTAACCGTCAGGATGGAGACAGGGAAAATGCGGAGAAGGTCTGAAGCATCCTCAAATTGTTTGGTATGGAGAACCAGAACGGGTTCCGCCGAATCGCCTTCTGGAAAGCGTATCGAGATTTTCGTGAAGTAATGATTCGAGTTTAGGGTGCGATGATCCTTCATTCCGAATTCCTTCTCCTTGCTCTGTATGGGTGGCAGTATATTTTTGACTTCTTTCTCTGGTCAAATTATACCCATCTGCAAGAGAAAAACCTGCGGCAGGTGTGTCAATTATCTGCCGCAGGCCAACGAGGGGGAGTATGCGATTGAGGATTGATTGGGGAATTAGCCCTGCCAGATGTCTCCGTAGCTGTTCAGGTCATAGCTGTGATAGGAACCCCAGCCAGCATCGAACACGACCACATGGACTTTACCTTCGGCATCCGGCGCAGTATTGATCTGCCATTCGCCGCTGGTCAGCTTATAGAGCGACAGATTGGCTTCGCTTGTCACGAGAGTATCAACGGCTGGGGCAGCAGCGACCTGCGAGAGCGCGTCATCAGTCATGCTCAGGACGGTATTCCAGTTGCCATCCGCGTCGGCTTCAATGATGGTCAGCATCCCG
This sequence comes from Aggregatilineales bacterium, assembly GCA_044226645.1. GTDB lineage: Bacteria > Chloroflexota > Anaerolineae > Aggregatilineales > Phototrophicaceae > CFX2. Next base: position 4,997 of record JBGAGR010000138.1, on the reverse strand, counting down.
TCGGTGTGATACAGCACCGCGTTCGGCGGAATAATCGTGCCATTGAAGTCATCGCTGGCAAAAGCCGGAACCGCCAGCACGCCCAGAACCAGAACAAACACTGCAACTACTGCGAAACTGATTACCTTCTTCATGGTGAACCTCCATACGATTAACAGTTACTACTGACATTCACTGTAAATCGCAGTTATCAAGAACTTTTGAAGAACTAAAGGAGGTTCGTTGGAAAAAGTTAACGTTCGATGAGGTGAGTTATTTGCGCATATCCTCTAACGCGCCGTAATGCACCTGCGCCTCAACCGATTTGCGGATTGCGGCGGATTCCCGGCGGTCTTTCACGACTTTCGCCGGAACACCCACTGCGATGCTATAGGGCGGCAGGTCTTTATTCACCACCGCACCCGCGCCGACCACACAGCCCTTGCCGATGGTCACGCCGTCCACCACGACGACATTGGATGCTAACCAGACATCATCCTCAATCGTGATGCCCTGCGCGGTAATGCCCTGATCCTTGATGTATTTATCCGGGTCAGTGTAGACATGGTTCACAGCGGCAATCTGTACCTGTGTTCCCGTGTAAACACCCTCACCAATATGCACGCCGCCCTGCCCGCGAATGCAGGTGTATTCGCCAAAAAAGCAGTTCTTACCCACCCAGATGCCAGCCTGTGGCAGATTGCGATAGTTGAAAACATGGAACACCGTGCCATGCATGACACTTGTCCCGGCTCCGATAGTGATACCCCCGGGAAGCGCGTTCAGATACACCTGACTGTCGAGGTAGACATTTTTCCCCAGCCGGATATTGGCAGGCGAGAGCAGTCGCACATGGTGTTCGATTAATGGAATGCCTTCGGAATGCAGAATCGCCTTGTAGGCAATTCCACGCAGGCCGATTCCTACCAGACTGGGAATGCTGCTCACCAGCCCCATAATGGCCTGCTCAACCACGTAACGTGGCAAGCTGGTCGATTGACTTTTCAGGTAATAACCGAGTTCCTGAACAATACCCATGAGCGCATCCCCCATCACATTATTGATGCAAAATCATTTCAGACTGCGTAGGGACACGATATATCGTGTCCGCGAGAAATCAACGTGTTTTAATCTTTTGATCGACTAAAAACCAATAACTATCAACTTGTCTCGCCCTAAACAAACAGAGGAGAGTCATCGACCCTCCCCCGCATTCTATACAGAATAGACCAAACCCACAATGCCTACAGAATCAGCGAATCTTCCGGGTGAAGCCCCATATGGAAAGCGTTACGCAGGCGATCTGTGCTGTGCATCAGATTTCCCGCCAGCGCTTCCCGAATCATTACAGTGGCATCCGGCAGATCACAGGCCGCCGCGAAATCCAGCCCGAAGCGATTCCAGCAGGGCACAAAATTCCAGCGTCCACGCCCGGTCATCAGCAGGATACTTTTCGCACCCACGCCGACACCTGCCGCAATATCCGTCCAGGCATCACCCACCATGAAGCTCTTGCTCAGGTCGATGTTATATTCTTCCGCCGCCCGCAGCAGCATTCCCGAAGCAGGCTTGCGGCAGTCGCAGTGTTCATGTCCATCATGTGGGCAGTGATAAATATGGGTGATTTCGCCGCCAGCCCGGAACACATCCACCTGTAGCTGGATATGCATATCGCGCAGGGTTTCAGCAGTCATCAAACCTCGGCTGATAGCACCCTGATTGGTCACAACGAAAATAGGCAAGCCGAGTTCGTATAATTCACGCAGACTGTCCAGCACACCGGGGATATACTTGAATTCATCCCACGATTTGACATGATCGGCACGATTTTCGTTGATGACACCATCGCGATCCAGAAAAATTGCACCGGTTTTTTCGCTCATGTGATAGGCACTCCGTCGGCGGGCACAGCAGCAGCCTGGTTGATTGCCAGCAGTCGTTCGCAAATGGCGTGTTCCAGCATCAGATGGACATCTTCCACCATCGCCATTGTATGGCTGGGGACATGCACCGGAATATCAACCATCGCTTTCAGCTTACCACCATCATAACCGCAGAACCCAACGGTCAGCGCACCAGCATCCTTCGCTACCTTTACGGCGTTGAGGACATTCCGGCTGTTACCGCTGCCGCTGATGCCAATCAGCACATCATTTTTGCGTACCAGAGGGAGTAGCTGTTCAGAAAACACCGCGTCATAGCTGATGTCATTACTCAAAGCAGTCATCAAAGCGTTATTATCGGTCAGGGCAATAACCCGGAAGCGGGGCTGTCCAGCGACAATCGGACGTTTTGCCAGATCACAGCCGAAGTGAGTCGCGGTAGCGGCGCTGCCACCATTGCCACAAATATAAATCACTTGTCCGGCGCGATTAGCCGCTGCCAGAATGTCAACAACACGATCTACAGCATCGAACGGCACTTGATCCAAGAGAGTTTGCACGCTGCTGAAATATTGGCGAATATCCACAAAGAAGTCCTTGCTATGGGGAACTGGATGAGTCACCCTTAACTGTACTGGAATTACCTTACAGAAGCCAAAAACACTCCGTGAAGCTTTTGTGAAAAATGTGAAACACCTAAACGAAGTTCTCAATCCTAAAAAGCGCACAAGTAGCATAAAGTAAATGAATATAAACAGTCTGTTTTTCGCCATTTCGAATAGGTGTTATCATCACCGAAATCCAGAGAAGATCACGCACTCCTTTCATCATTATTGACTCCATCCGTGTCTGGGATACGGCTCAAAATCGCGAGCCGCGTTTAATGGGTGTTTCATGAATAAAAAAGATGTCGCCTAACAAAATTCCATTTAGGAAGACGTTAGGCCTGCATGGCAAATTGAAGTTGAATTTTTAAGGAAGGATAAAACTAGTCCATGAACATTTTATCCGTGGTCATCCCGGCTTATAACGAAGAAGATAGCGTCGGTTCATGCATCGAGCGTGTGCTGGCGGTTGAACCCGAAATTAAGAAAGTCGGCTTGGACGGACTCGAATTGATTATCGTTGACGACTGCTCGAAAGATCGTACAGCCGAGATCGTCAAAGGCTATCTGGATCGCGGCGTTGTCCTCATCCAGCACAAAGTCAACCGCAATTACGGCGGCGCGCTCAAAACAGGATTCCGTCATGCGACGGGCAATTATCTGGCATTTATGGATGCCGATGGCACCTATCCGCCGGAATATTATCCGAATATGGTGCAGGCCATGCTGGAGCAGGATGCTGATCTGGTGATTGGCTCGCGTATGGCAGGTGTGGAAAGCGAAATGCCGCTCACCCGCCGTATCGGCAATACCCTGTTCGCTGGACTGGTGACGATTATCGGTAACGTCCGCATCACCGACAGCGCCAGTGGTCAGCGTATTCTCAAGCGCGAGATACTGGAAAAACTCTATCCCCTGCCGGACGGTCTGAACTTCACCCCCGTGATGAGTACCCGTGCCCTGCACGAAGATATTAAGATGATCGAAGTGCCGATCAAGTACGAAGAACGTGCTGGCGAAAGCAAATTGAGCGTCGTGCGTGACGGTCTGCGCTTCCTGTTCACTATTTTAGGAACGGCTTCGTCCTATAACCCGGTGCGAATGCTCGGTGCGCTGTCTGTGGTGGCAGTGGTGCTGGCGGTACTACTGGCGCTGCCCTGGTTAGCAGCCGTCACAGGTGGTGTCGTAGATCGTTCGGGTTATGCCCCTCTGCTGCTGGCAGCCATGACGGGCGTTATCGTCGCGGTTAACCTGTTCAGCATCGGAACAGCCTTCAATTATGTCGTCGGCCTGTTCCACCGCCGCCCCATTCGGCAGGGCTTATTCGGGCGACCCATTTTTAATAAGCCGCTGGAAATGAAATTTGGCACGATTGGCGCGGGTTTGATTCTGGTGGGTGCAATACTGTTTATTGTCGCGCTCATCGTCGGCAAGACCGAAACCGCCTGGTATCTGCTGCTGCCGAGCGCCATGCTGGTCATGACCGGTGTACAGTTAGGAACCAACTGGCTGCTCATCAAGACACTGGCGGAACTCAGCCAGCGCGATTTGCGCACCGCAGCCGATTTGACGGGCGGTACAGAAGGCGATGAAAATGCTGTCGTCATCCGCCGTACCACTGATGTGAAGAAAATTACCGATGAAATCAACAAGGCGTTGGTCTAACGCTCGTTCAGTACGAAATGATAGAGATGGATGGAGAAGGGCTTTATGTCCAACATTAACTACGACGATTTGAAAGCAAAAAATCCGCATAGCGAAGAACCGTATGTCGGCGGCGAAATTTCCGGGCGCAAGGATTTGCCCGATGATCTGCGCGCCAACCTCGGCACACGCCGTGTACCCAAGCTGTCGAATGTGCGTTTCCCGGATGCTGACCCGATTGTAGCAAAATTCACCGAAGAATATCGCCAGCACAACGTGGACATTCTGCTGGTCAATCCGCCTGCCCCGGATGGAGCCATCTGGATTCGCAGCCAGCACCGTGTAGGCCGCCGCAGCCGTGAAAACATGATCTGGGGGCAGGTGTCACTGGCGCAGCTCGCCGCCGTCATGAACCCGGATTATAAAGTGGCGATCATTGACGCGATTGCCGAGCGCATGTCCTGGCCTGATTTCGAAAAGAAGCTCAACGAATACAAGCCGCGCTTTTACATTACCCAGATGACCGCGCCTACCCTGACCAACGATAACTATGGCTGCTTTTTGGCGAAGTCTATCGGTGCATTGACGATGGCTTTCGGTACTCATGTGACCCCCCTCGGCGTGGAGACCATGCGTACCTATACCTCGCTGGATTACGTCCTGCGTGGTGAGCCGGAAATGACCCTGCGCGAACTGGTCGATACCATCATGGGCAAGGTCGATGGTTTCAGCCCGGAAATTACCAAGCTGTATGAGTCAACCGACCCGGAATGGCAGCCGAAGAAGGCTGAAAAGATTCCTAACACCGACCAGTACGACCTGACTCATGTCAAGGGGCTGATCTGGCGGCGCGGCGGCGAAATCGTCCGCAACCCGGATCGCAATT
>JBGAGR010000137.1:0-19924 GCA_044226645.1 Aggregatilineales bacterium | reverse complement strand
GACCTGCACGCGGTCACAGGCCCCGGCGGCGGTGCGGTTTATACCCAGACCAACCCGGGCGAAGAAACCATGTTTACCTTCCAGGCACTCAATCCCGGCATCTATGTTTATCACTGTGCGACACCGAGCGTTGCCCATCACATCGCCAGCGGTATGTATGGCATGATTGTGGTCGAGCCAGAAGGCGGCTTGAAGCCCGTCAGCCGCGAGTTTTATGTCATGCAGGGCGAGATTTATACCGCGCAGCCTTTTGGTACGCAGGGTAATCTGGATTTCAGCGATGCCAAGATGCTGAATGAGCAGCCGGAATATCTGGTCTTCAATGGCGCGGCGGGTGCGCTGACAAAAGATGAGTACGCGCTGCATGCTAATGTGGGTGACACGGTACGTATTTTCTTCGGTGTAGGCGGTCCCAATCTCACCTCGTCATTCCATGTCATTGGCGAGATTTTCGACAATGTCTATAATCTGGGATCGGTAACTTCGCCTACGCTGACCGATGTTCAGACGACGATAGTGCCACCTGGTGGCGCGACAGCCGTGGAGTTCCAGGTGCAAATACCGGGGCGTTATATTCTGGTCGATCATGCACTGGCACGATTGGAACGCGGTCTGGCTGGTTATCTCTATGTCGATGGCGCGGATAATCCCGCTGTCTTTCACGGAGATCAGTTGACACCCGGCGCGGGTCACTAAAAAGGATCACAGGGGAGAGGTAATCTGCTTCTCCCCTGTAAACATGAACATCGAAATTGATAGAAAAAGGTCATGCCCACTTTAACCCGTTATTTCATTAAAACTGCGATGGTGTATCTGGTGCTGGCGCTTCTGACAGCACTTCTGCTTTCGGCACAACCTGTGCTCAATCTGTCGCCATCGATTGCTGTGATTCGCCCGGTCTATTTCCATCTGTTCATGCTGGGGTGGGTGACGGAGTTGATTATCGGCGTGGCCTACTGGATGTTCCCTAAGTTCTCCAAAGAAAATCCGCGCCGCAATGAAAGAGTAGCGTGGGGAGTGTATATTCTGCTGAATGTCGGATTGGTGCTGCGGGCAATTGGGGAGCCGCTGTCTGCGCTGCAACCGGAGTTTAATGCCGGGTGGATACTGGCGCTTTCGGCGGTGCTGCAATTGGTCGCCGGATGGGGCTTCATCTTCAACACCTGGGATCGGGTGAAGGAGCGCTGATATGCCGCGTCTGAGTGTGTGGATGGTACGCGCGGCGTTGCTGCATCTGGGGATCGGTTTCACTTTCGGCTCGTTTATGTTGTGGAATAAGGGACTGCCGTTCGAGCCGCGCTTGGCGCTGCTGCTCTCGCCGCATATCGAATTGGTGCTGGTGGGCTGGACGATGCAGTTGGCAATGGGCGTGGCGTTCTGGATTGTGCCGCGTTTCACGGGCGAGAATAAATATGGACGGGTGGGACTGGCGTGGGCGGCATTTGTGCTGATTAATGCGGGTGTGGTGCTGGTGGTCGCCAGTTTCCTGCTGACCGATACCCTTCCAGCGATGACTCTGTTAGGGCGTTTGCTAGAAGGTTTGGCGGTGATTTCGTTCGCGCTTCACATCTGGCCTCGCGTCAAACCGTTTGCGGTGGGGTAGCCTTAGCTGGCGCAATCACTTTCATCGGCATGGGATGGGCGGCATATTCTTCTGCTTCGGCAAGCTGCTGTTTTAGGGTGGCAAGCAGCGTGACATCCATATTGGTCGCGTATACATGATGGTTATGGTCGAGGATAAAGGTGCGTGGAACCCGCATCACGCCCCAGCGCTGCGCCGCTTCGAACTGCTCTGTGATGTCAATTTTGATAATTTGCAGTGAATCGCTGAGTTCTGCGCCGAGCTGCTGCAAAACGGGCGCTTGAACCAGCTTACAAGGGCCGCAGCCTGGCGAGGTAAAGTATAAAATGGCCTGTTTGCCCGGTTCTAATTGTTCCAATAAGGGATCGCGCTCGGTGATTTTCGCTTTTTGTGCCTGTCGCAGCATCAGCCGTTGAACCAGCGGCCTGACGACGAAGAATGCAAACAACGCGAACCCTGCTCCGATAACCAGCAGGACAATGATTAGTGTGACCAGAATATCCATATCACCTCTCCTCTGTGATGTTATCTCGTTATACGTTTCTATCAAAAGGAAAGTTGTGTTAGCGTATCCCGGTCACGAGTTATCTGTCAATTTCAGCCTGAAATTTTCACGAGGGTATTGGTCACGAAGCCGTAATCCCAGCCATCGATGCTGGGCGGTTTTATGCCCAGCGCTGTGAGCATACTTTTAATTTGCTCGCGATGCTCAGTGGCGTGATTAATGATTTGCACCATCAGCACCCAGGGTTCGACGTGATACCCATCGCGTGTCTGAAGCTGAGTTTCCCTGTAAATTTTCGAGGTATCCCGCGCGAGGGCAATTAGCGCTTCCCCACTCATTGTCACAGACTCTTGTAACTCACTGAATGGCAAATCATGCGAGGGGGTATTGCGTTCTTCCAATGGAAGGGTCAGGGTGCGCAGATAGCCGCGCTGCGAAGTCACCAGATGTACCAACGTGCCGCGAATGGTTCCTTTTGTGGCGGATATCGGTTCTGCATCAAGCTGCTCGTCGGTCAGGTTTGAGCAAGCCTGCATGATTTGCAGATTCGCCCAATGGTTGTGTTCAAATAACTTTTCGAGAAAATTTACCGTCATGAAGTGCCTCCTGTGTATCTATTCCAGCAGCGTTTCCCATTCCGCCATCGCGCTTTGCAGGTCAGCCTCGGCTTTGTTGTACTGGTCGCCCAATTCGTGGACACGGGCAGCATTTCCCATGACACTAGCCTGTGTAATGGCGTTGGTCAGTTCGCTCAAACGTGCTTCCAGACTATGAATCGTTTTTTCGACAGTGGCGACTTTTTTCTCCAATTGATGCGCGTTCAAGCCGTGTTTTTTCTTCGCTGCATTTCCGTTGGCAGCGGGTGTAGGCGTTTGTGTCACCTGTTTTGCACTGGACGCTGGTAGCTGGGAACTGGCAGCCTGTCTTGCCGCCACATATTCATGATAGCTGCCTTCAAATACTTCCAGCGCGCCGGGAGTTGCTGCCCAGATTTGCGTCGCTAATGCGTCCACCAGATAACGGTCATGACTGACCAGCAAAATCGTGCCATCGAAATTCGCCAGCACATTTTGCAGAATTTCCTGACTATCAATATCGAGATGGTTAGTGGGTTCGTCCAGCAGCAGCAGGTTCGCGCCGGATAGTGCCAGCTTCGCCAGCGCCACCCGTCCGCGTTCGCCGCCGGAGAGCGTTTCAATCGGGCGGAAGACATCATCGCCAGAAAAAAGGAACTGCCCCAGATAGTTTCGCGCTTCGGCGGGAGTCATGGGCTTGATGCTCATGATCTCGTCCATGATGCTTTTCTTGGGGTTGAGCAGTTCGTGAGCTTGCGCAAAGTAACCGATCTTGACCGCCGCGCCGATTTTCACCTCGCCGGACAGTGGGGGAAGTTCACCGAGCGCGGTTTTGAGGAAAGTGCTTTTGCCGACTCCGTTGGGGCCGATGAGCGCCGCCACTTCGCCACGCCACAGGGTAATATCCGGCGCGTAAAACAACGGTTCATCAGCATCCGCATAACCGACTGCCAGATTGACCGTCATCAGCACTTTGTTGCCGCTGCGCATATTCTCGCCCATGTGGATACGCATATTCTTGCGTTCGCGCGGGCGGTTGAGCAGCTTCCCGCGCTTTTTCATGGTTTCCAGCCGCCTGAGCTTGCCCTTCGCCTGACGGGTATTCTGTCCGGCGATGTTGCGGCGGATATATTCTTCTTCCTTCGCCAGAAATTCCTGTTGGGCTTCATATTCTTTCCAGCGGCGGTCATAGCGATCCTGTCGCTGGGTGGTGTAGTGGCTGTAATTGCCGCGATAGGTTTCGATCACGCCGAAATCCAGTTCCCAGATGGTCGAAGCGAATTCATCCATGAAATAACGATCATGGCTGACGGCTAACACGGTTCCGGGGAAATCTTTCAGGAAATTTTCCAGCCATTCCACTGCGGCGATGTCGAGATGGTTGGTGGGTTCGTCCAGTACCAGTAAATCCGGCGCATCGAGCAGCAGCCGTCCGAGTAAGGCGCGGGTTTTTTGACCGCCGGAGAGTTTCGCCAGCGAACGGTCAAATTCTTCCGGCTTAAAGCTCAAGCCTTGCAGCACCATTTTGATGCGCGTGTCGTAGGTATAGCCGCCTGCTTCCTCAAAGCGATGCTGCAAGTCGCCGTACTGCGTCAGGATGCTTTCCTCATGCGACGGGTCAGCCATCGCCAGTTCAAGCTGATGCAGTTTGGCTTCCATGCGGCGCAGTTCGGTGAATGCGCCCATCATCTCGTCCCATACACTGTGTTCGCCAGCCAGTTCCGGACGCTGCGGCAGATAACCGATGCGCAGATTCTTGGCGCGGGAAACTGTGCCTTCGGTGGCCTGTTCCTTGCCGATGAGGATATGCAGCAGGGTGGTTTTTCCGGCTCCATTTGGGCCGACCAGCGCGATGCGTGCTTTTTGGGGAATCTCAACCGTGATGCCGCTGAAGATGTCATCAGGGCCGAAGGATATACCCACTTGATTGGTTGTCAGAAGGGACATAAGTGCTTAACCAGGGGTTATTACGGACACAACACCCTGATTATAGCATGGGTATCGGTCAGGTTTGAGAGGCAAACCTGACCGGATGAGATTTAGAGGTACTGAATTTCGAACACCAGTTGGCGGTTATTCAGGCTGGAAACGATAGCCTGCTCTTTGCTGACTTCAATCAGCGTGTCTTCATCTTCCGCGAGGATGCGATCTTCACCGTTGACCGTGATCCATGCGCTGCCGGAAAGGACACGAACAATCTGGGTCTGGTTATCCAGACGATAGGTTTCATCCCCATTGATTTCGATGATGTCCGTGACGGGGGTGAATTCGATATTCATTTTGCCGCTGAGGGCAGTTACGAGATTTGCAACCGGATTAGTGGTTGACATAGCGTTAGACCTTTTTCTAACTAAGCGGTTGACGCGCGCGATACACGCCTGCCAGAGCCGCCAGAATGAGAATGCCGCCGATAAACTGTATAAGTGTCAGTTGTTCGCCCAGGAAGAGAGATGCACCTACCACCCCAAAAACGGGGATCAACATTAGGAACGAGGCTGCCTGAGTAGCGGGTATTTCTTGAATGGCGTTCAGGTAGAACCAGAACGCACATCCATATTGTACCACACCTGTTATAACCGCCCACAGCCATGTTCTTAATGGAACACTCGCGAGCAGCACATTTTCCCCTCCAGCGAGGGCAAATGGCAAAACAACAAGTGCCGTTAGTAAGCCAAAAGACTGCTGTAAGGCAGCCAGCGGAAGCGGATGAATATGCTCGACACTGGAACGGCTGATGACGACATACAGCGCGGCGCAGGCTGCCCCGATCAATACCAGGAAATCGCCCAACACACTTTGCGGAGTGCTGCCGTCTGCTTGTCCGCCAGAAATGAGCAGTGTCCCGAACAGCGCCAGCATGACCAGCGCGAAAACGGGTTTTGTGAGTCGTTCGCGCAGGAATATCCACGCCAGAAAAATAACCAGCAGCGGTTCTGTCGCACCGATGAAGGATGCACTGCTGGCGGTTGTGCGCAGCAGCCCCGCCAGCCCTATCATATAGGCCAAGCCCGGTTCGAGGATGCCTGTCCATCCATGTCGAATCGTCTGTCTGCTCAAGGTGAACGGTGTTTTCCGTATAAACGTGAGCAGCCATAGGAAAACCGAACTGGTTGCAAGCTGCACCGCCAGCAGTGTTAAAGGCGGGATGTAGCCAAGCGCATACTTGCTCATGACCGTTCCCATGCCCCAGCACAGCGCCGAAAGGGTGATGAACAGAAGGCCATATCTGGCGGTACGACTCTGCGAGAGTGCAACCATGATCGTTAAAATGCTTTCCGTTTATTGAGCGTTTTCGCCGCTGATGACCAGTTCAACGGTGTCGTAGCGTGCCTGAAGCTGTTCGCCCCAGTTGACCAACTGCCGACCCAATGCTGCCAGTGTCTCATAATGACGCGGATAACTTTTGTCCCGCCCGTGATAAGCTAATTGGGCTAATTTACGCTGTGAAGCTTCGTCCACAAGTTCCTGATGATGCTGACGGTGGTAAATCATATGGGTGTCCGGGTCAAACATCTTCTACCTCCTTCATCTATTTACAAAATCAGCCTAACCTGCTAAGATGATTTTGATGGTTAAATCATAGCACGAATTATCTAACCTGTCAAGCTATGATAGATGGTTAGGTTAATACCAATGAGCGACTTAAAAGCTGTAGAAGATTTAGGGTTATTCGGTGAACGGCTGTGTCTGGACTTCACCAATACGGCGGGTGCTCACCCCATAGTTCCGGGGCGCAACTTCCTGACCAGTTATGACCATCTATTGATGTGGGCGCAGTACGAAAAGCTTTTAAGCGCGGATATGTCTGCTCATTTGATGACACTTGCGGCGGAAAATCCGAATCGGGCGGAATCGGCGCTGCAACAGGCCGTTGAAATCCGGGAAACGATCTACCGTATTTTGAGTGCTGAAGCGGATGGAAGATCGCCTGATGCGGGTGATATGGCTGTGTTTAATCAGGCACTGCTGACAGGGCTGCCGCAAATGGAATTGATGAAGAGCGAGTCGGGGCATTACGGTTGGCAGTGGATCGGTGACAGCGATGATCTGGTGGGGATATTGTCTCCTGTCGTGTGGGATGCGGCAGATTTGATGCAATCCGATACCCTTCATCAAGTTCGCGAATGCGCGGGTGATGACTGCAACTGGCTGTTCCTCGATACCAGCCGCAACCACAGCCGCCGCTGGTGCGATATGAAATCGTGCGGAAATCGTGCGAAGGTGCGCAGCCATTATTACCGGACACATCAAACAGATTAACATATTGAAGTTGTTAAAGGTTGCGGCAAAATGACTCGACTTCGATCACTTCTCTATATGTTTAGCTACGGCCTTTTTTATGGTGCAGCGGTAGGCGCTCTAAGCGGGATAGTAGTAGGATTTTTTGTATTCGGAATTGGGGCACTGTTTGGTTTTGCCATAGGGGTTTTTGAAGGCGCTCAAATCGGCGCATTGGTTGGTATTGGAGCGGGCATTGTCACCAACCTTTTCTATTCCCTAAATTCTTGGTTGAAATTCTACAAATTGATTATGGTCGTAGGTTGTGCTTGTATGGCTGGATTATTGACTTTTACTAAAGCCCATAATTATTTTGCCAGTGATACTTTGATATATGTCGTATCATTTCTCGGTGCTGTTTGTTCAATTCCAGGAAGCCTCAAACTCGCAAATTTGTATTTAAAATCGAGGACACATTTCGATTTGACCCCGTATCCATAAATTGTAATTCGCGCATGTCCGCAGAGTAATTCTGAAGCCCTTTCTCACCGCGCCCTAATCTTTTAATTTCCTCAGATTAATCTAACTATGACAACTTCCTTTTGGAAAGTATTTTATTTTCACCATATTAGGTTCAATAAATTTTGAGGAGAATATGTGTGTATAGTAAACGAATTTTGATGATAGTCCTTATCGTCCTGAGTTTTACAGCGTTTGCGTCAACCACTATGGCACAGGACACAACTGATCTGGCGACGGGCTTGAATAATCCACGCCATATCAGCTTTGGCAGCGATGGCACGCTCTACATTGCCGAAGCGGGTAAAGGCGGCGATCAGGATGGTGAAGGGCCATATGGCGCGATAAAAGCTGATGAAAAAACGGGTGTCGGCATTGGCGCAACGGGTCAAATCAGCGTGGTGTCACCCGATGGAACTCAATCAGTTCTGATTCCTGAACTCGCCAGCATGAATATCGGTTTCGGTCAGGTATATGGCCCGATGGATGTTTATGCGTCTGGTACGAGCTATTGGGTTGTGCTGGGGTTGGGCGCGAAAGATCCCGGTCTGGGCAAAAGGGCGGATGCGCTCGTTCAGTATGGACGAAGTGACAATGCCGCTAAGATGGTGGTTGACCTGAGCGCATTCGAAAATGACAATAATCCCGATCAGAATCCCGACGATAAGGTGTCGAATCCGGCGGATATTGCGGTAGCCGAGGATGGCACGATTTATCTGGCAGATGCCAGCGCGAACTCGGTGCTGACGTGGACAGAACAGGGCGGCCTGAAGTTGTTTGCCGCGTGGCCTGTCAAAGAGAATGAAGCGGCTGCGGTTCCGACCTCAGTAGCGGTGGGCGCGAATGGCGATGTGTATGTCGGTTTCCTGACGGGTTTTCCGTTTACAGCAGAAAAATCGCGCATTGAGGTTTACACTTCAGCCGGGAAACTGAAAGCCACTTACAATAATCTTTCGTTCATTACGGATGTGCTGGTGACGGAAGATGGCACCATCTATGCTGTCCAATTCGCCAGCAGTTTTGGCGATCAGGGCTGGACACCGGGGTCGGGCAGTGTCGTTAAGGTGACAGAGGATGGCAGCGCACCGATTGCCGAGAATCTGAATTTCCCCTACGGCATCGCGCTAAGCCCGGATGGACAACTGGCTGTTTCAGTCGATACGTTTGGTGCTGCGCCGGATAGTGGTCGCGTGATTGCATTGGATATAACGGCCTCATCATAAAGTGTATTTTGGGAGAGTGTGACTATCGGTTACACTCTCCTTTTATGGTTGCCCTTCAGCGTAACGGATTATCCTCGATTATTATCGTTTTCTGCCGTGAAGATGGGGTCACTGCAATCCAAAGTATTGTGGTAATACGATTACTGTAGTGAGAACAGAATCAGCGTAAGATTCAGGGAAAAATACTTGTTTCTGAACTCTATCCATTGTGGATAGAGCTTTAATGTATTCGTGTTTATCGGAGAAAGGTCATTTAGTCTATGTCTCGACGTGCATGGTATATCATCGGTGTTCTTGTCCTGATGGGAATAACATCCGGTGTCAGCATCCTGGCTTATAATGCCATTATCGGTGGCTCAGGCGAGGCGAGTGAACCCATTACCGCACCTACTCTGGCAGTTCCAACCGCTAATGTGCCTGAAACCCAGGTGGCAGTGCTTTCCACGCAGGTGGCAGAGTTGACCGCTGCCAATGCCACTCTGACGGCAGGTGGTGCGGGTGGTGCAGCGGTTGTGCCGACTGTGGTCGAAGCCACCGCCGAACCAACCAGTGAAAGCGCCGGATCAACAGGTACATTATTCCGCATCGTGCCCGATGAATCCGAAGTGCGCTTCAGTTTAACCGAGACACTGTTGGGACAGCCGAAAACGGTCATTGGTACGACCAATCAGGTCGCGGGCGATATTTTTATTGACCTGCAAACCCCGGCTAATTCGCAGGTCGGACAGATTCGCATCAATGTGCGTACCCTCACGACGGACAGCGAAAATCGCAATCAATCCCTGCGTTCACGCATTTTGCAGTCCACCAACCCCGACTACGAATTTTCTGACTTTACCCCGACTTCAGTCACCGGACTGCCGGATTCAATCGCAGTTGGGCAGGAAGTCAAATTCCAGATTACGGGAGATCTCAAGGTGCGCGATATTACCCAGTCGGTCACGTTTGATGTGACCGCCACACTCACAGCGGAAGATCGCTTGCAAGGTACAGCGAGTGCCCATGTAACCCGTACCCAATACAACCTGACTATTCCCAATGCGCCCGGTGTTGCCAATGTGTCCGACGACGTGACGCTTGAAATCGATTTTGTAGCGACGAAAGTCCAATCGTAAGATTTGTTAATCCGCAGGGGGTATCTCCAGATACCCCACATTTCCCCTCTAAGTTGATTGTTTTGCACCTTTTTCAGTAATTTTTGACATATTTTTCATATTACGGTAGACTGCCCCCATGCATAGCGCCGCAAGAACCATCTCAGACCAACCGCGGTGTCTATATCGATCACACCTTCTTACACAGTATCTTGATAGGAGAGAACGATGTTAAAACGTCTTACTATTGTGGCGATTCTGGCGGCGGTATTGGTATCCGTCTTCAGCTTCACCACCGCTCAAGACCAGGTACAGCTCGGCCCGATTACCCAACGTATTATTGATCGTGGTAACCTGATTTGCGGTGTCAACCCCGGTTTGGCTGGCTTTGGCTTTGTCAATGATGCTGGTGAATACCAGGGCTTTGACGTGGATGTCTGCCGTGCAGTCGCGGCAGCCCTGTTGGGCGATGCCAGCAAAGTCGAATATGTTCCGCTGAATGCTGACCAACGTCAGGCCGCCATTCAGAGCGAACAGGTCGATATGATGTCCCGCAACACCACCTGGACGATGACACGCGATGCAGTCTGGGGCGCGACCTTTGGCCCGACCATGTTCTATGATGGACAGGGTTTGGCAGTCAAGACCGAAAGCGGCATCACCCAGATTGAAGAACTCGACGGCGCAACAATCTGCGTTCAGAGCGGTACCACCACCGAATTGAATCTGGCAGATGCTTTCAAAGGTCGTGGTTTGACCTACACTCCCCAGGTTTTCACCGAAGCTGACCCGACCTGGCAGGCCTTTGTTGATGGTCGCTGCGATGCCTTCACCACCGATAAGAGCGGTATCGCCGCTTATCGCGCCGTTTCGGATGATCCCAGCAAGTACACCATTCTGGACGTGACCCTGAGCAAGGAACCCCTCGGCCCGCTGTCACCCCAGTCTGATCCTCAGTTTGCAGACATCATTCGCTGGACGGTTTTCGGTCTGTTCCAGGCAGAAGAATGGGGCATCACCAGCAAGAATGTTGATGACTTTGTGAAGAGCGATTCACCGGACATTCAGCGTTTCCTCGGCACAAATGGTAACACGCTGGGCGCACTGTACGGTCTGCCCAATGACTTTATGGTGACTGTCCTCAAGCAGGTCGGTAATTACGGCGAAATCTTTGATCGTAACATCGGCCCCGACACTGTGTTTGGTCTGTCACGCGGTCTGAATGCGCTGTGGACTCAGGGTGGTCTGCTGTATTCGCCGCCCTTCCGCTAGAGATCAATACGTTCGTCTGCATTGTAGGGACACGATATATCGTGTCCCTACGAGAGATGAACATAGGTTTGTGTTCGTCACGTAGGGGCGCATCGCGGTGCGCTCTTACCATAATATTCCGGAGTTTCGATGGTCGCTCCCCGATCTTCCAATCAAAGTATCATTCCCGCATTTTTGCGCGATATACGTGTTTTGCAGGTGATCGGCCAGATTATCTTCGTGATTCTGGTCGTGGCCGTCATGTCGCTGCTGGTTTCCTCTATTTTCCAGAATCTTGCAGCGAAAAATCTCTCGCCAACCTTCACTTTTTTGAGCAATCGCTCCGGTTTCGACATCAGCAACGCGCCTACCTGGTACAGCAATGACAGCAGTTATTGGACAGCTTTCCAGGTCGGTATGACCAATACGATTCGGGTGATCAGTGTTGGCCTGGTGCTGGCGACTGCTTTAGGTATTTTGGTCGGTATCCTGCTGCTCAGTTCGAACTGGCTTATACGGACTGTAGCGCGTGGTTATGTCGAACTCCTGCGGAATACGCCGCTTCTGGTGCAGTTGTTTGTCTGGTATTTCATTGTCATGCTGACGCTGCTGCCACAGTCGGGTAATCCCCTGACTTTTCCTACTGAGGGAGTCAGTCAGCTTCCCATCCGGCTGCTTATCTATGTGATTGCTTTCTTCGTGTTGCGGCGCTGGAGCGGTGGACAGAAATCGGAGTCACCCTTCCGCTGGGCGACCATGCCGGGATTCTACGCGGCGGTCATCGTGGTTGAAATTGGCTTCTGGTTGCGCAACACACAGGAAGCGTGGGCTGGCGCGTATGGCAGCGGCAATCTGGGGAACGGCGGCTTTATCCTTTATCTCGTCGCCAGTGTACTCCTGATTGCAGCCTGCTGGTTTTTTATCCCCAAAGCCATGCGCTGGACTGCCTTAGGCATCGCTGTTGGGCAGTTGTTGGGCGGTCTTTTATTTTATTTCGGCATTATCCCGAACGCTGGTTTACGTCAGGAACTTTATCCCTTGGTGTATATCAGCAACCGAGGCTTTGTCTTCCCTGAAATCATCGCCACAGCGCGTTTTACCGAATGGATTACTTTTGTAGCCATTGGGCTGGCACTGGCGATTATGATGTGGCTGCATTTCGGTCAGATCACCGAAAATACCGGCAGGCAGATACCACGCGGTTTATACGCTTTGCTGGCAGTGATCGGTTTTACCATATTGGGTTGGCTGCTGACCGGAACTGAACCTGAAGCGGCTGTCGTTCCGATTGACCAGAATGGCACAACGGTTTACATGTCGCCGGATGATGCCCGCAGTCAGGGACTCTTTACGGAAGAGGATGATCGTCTCTACAGTACCGTTCCGCTGCTGGTGGTTTTGCCGCGTCAGCGCGTGAATAAAGCCGGTATCGTCTTCAATAATTTTGAGCGCGGCGTTGAAATTCAGCCCGAATATATGGCGCTGCTGCTGGGATTGGTCGTTTATACCTCGGCCTTCATCGCGGAGATTGTGCGGGCGGGTATTCAGTCTGTGCCACGTGGTCAGATCGAAGCATCGCGCGCACTGGGGCTTACAACCACGCAAACCCTGCGCATGATTGTCCTGCCGCAGGCACTGCGCGTCATCATTCCCCCTCTTGGGAATCAATATCTTAACCTTTCGAAAAACTCCAGTCTGGCGGTTGCCATCGCTTACGCGGACGTTGTGTTGGTGACCCAGACGATCATGAACCAATCGGGGCAATCAGTAACCGGGATTTCCATGCTCATGGTGTTTTATCTCACCATCAGCTTAACGATTTCGGTCTTTACCAACTGGTTTAACCGTCGATTCAAGCTGGTCACGAGGTAATGGCTTTATGACGACCCTTCCCGATTCACGTGATATGTCCTCCTACCAGCCGGTTGTCAATTACGATGAGCCGCCCGTGCGTCCTCCCCCTATTTTGCTGGTGGGGCCGTTAGCCTGGATTCGGCAAAATCTGTTTAGCTCGTGGTTTGATGCGATTCTGACGATTGTTGGCACTATTGTGATCGTCGGTGTCGTCAGCGGTTTGCTGAGTTGGATTGTCGGTGAAGCCAACTGGTTTGCCATCATGTTCAACCTGCGTAATTTTATGCTGGGACGCTTCGAGGCGCAGTATGACTGGCGTGTGAATGTGCTGCTGCTGCTGACCTTTTTCGCCATCGGATTGGCGATAGCAGCCTGGGCGCGTATCTCGCGGACTGCGTTGGTGATTCTGTTGATTATTCTGGCGCTTGTGTTTATTCTGCCTCCCATCATCAACATGACTACGCCGCTGCCGCCAACCTATCTGGCGGCTGGACAGGTTCCCATCCCGGCTGGTTCTGATCAACTGCTGCCGCAGGACAAGGTGGCCTTTATTGCCAAAGGCGGCGATAAAATTACCCTGCAAGTGGCTTCCGACCTTAGCCAGAGCGACAGCAGCTTGTCGGCTCTGGCTGGCTTTGGCGATGATGTTTCCAATCAACTGCGCAACTCTGCTGACACTCGCCTGACGAATGCGAGTCGCGCGGCTGAATTGGAAGCATTGTTGGCAGGCGATTCACTGACTGATGGCCAGCGCCTGCGTTATCAGGCAGAATTGAAGCGGCTGACCATTTCTGACCCGATAACCGACCTCTATGCTTTGAATAAGGCTGAGGTGAATGTCCAAATCCTGAAAGGGACGGACGGGACAGTTGTCGGCGAAGGAACCATTAGCAGCACTTCGGCTCCGTTGGAAGTGACGCTGCCCGCCGATGGCTGGTACGTTCTGCAAAAGACAGTCAGTGACGATAAGAGTGATGTTATCCTTCAGACGCAAGGCATCTATCCGATCCTGACGCGCAACGTGAATATCGCTACCGGCTCGGAAGATGAGGATCAGTCCACCGGGGCGGGGATTGTCCCTGAGTTCGTCCGTATGACGGATACCTACCGGACATTGGATGCGCAGCCGCTCAATGAGGCCGGCAAAAACATATCCATCGTCCAATCCAACAACATCGCATTTCGCGGAACACATCGTTTCAGCGATTATCTGAGCCTGTTTATCGGGCCATTTTTTAACCAGGTTAATGTCTTTTATCTGGTGATTCTGGTGGCTCTCCTGCTGGGGTATGCTGCCGGAAATCTGCTCGATCGCTATATCCCGAATGCGAAAGCGCCGCGCGGTACATCGCGTAAAATCGCGGGATGGCTGCTGATGGCACTGCCGATTGTCGCTTTCGGGCTGGTCTATGGCGTGGGTAATATTCTACCCTTGACCAATACGCAGCGTTGGGGCGGTTTGCTGTTGACGATGGTTGCGACTATCAGTGCGATTATCTTCTCATTCCCGATTGGTATTCTCCTGGCGCTGGGTCGTCGCAGTACGCTGCCAGCCGTCAGCCTGTTTTGTACCGTGTTCATCGAGTTTGTGCGCGGTGTGCCTTTCATCACCATTTTGTTTATGAGCCAGCTTTTGGTGCCGCTCGTCAATCCAGCGTTGGCAGCGATGCCCGGTATTTTCCGCGCGATTATCGGCACGATTTTCTTCACGGCGGCTTATCTGGCGGAAAATGTACGCGGCGGTTTGCAAGCTGTTCCACATGGGCAGGAAGAAGCAGCCAAAGCACTGGGGTTGAGTGGTTTCCAGATTACCCTCTATATCACACTGCCGCAGGCGCTGCGGGTAGTTATTCCGGCACTGGTCGGGATGTGTATCGCGCTGTTCATGGATACCTCGTTGTTCGTGATCGTCGGCCTGCTTGATCTGGTGGGTATCTCGAACAACGTGGTTGTGCAGAGTGACTTCCTCGGTGATCGCCGCGAAGTGCTGGTTTTCATTACGGTTATTTATTTCACCATCAGCTACGCCATCTCCATGATCAGCCGCAAGATCGAAGCCAGCGGCGCAGGGAAAGCGATGGCGCGGAAGATTTAGGTCGGTTTTAGTTCGTAGTTCGTGGTTTTTAGTTTGAGAAATTCGGGTTCACAGCTAATCACTAACGACTCATCTCTTTTTGAGGTTTACGACAATGTCTGATTCAAGCAATGGCATGACAACAAATGGAAGTGGCGAACCGATTATCATCTGCAAGGATGTAAATAAGTGGTTCGGTCAATTCCATGTTTTGCGCGATATTTCGGTGGATGTCGCATTACAGGAAGTGGTGGTCATTATTGGGCCATCCGGTTCCGGAAAATCGACCTTCATCCGCTGCATCAACCGTCTGGAAGAACACCAGAGCGGGAAAATTGTGGTCGATGGACTGGAATTGGGGAATGATGTTCGCAATATCGCCGCTATTCGGCGCGAAATCGGCATGGTGTTCCAGCAGTTCAATCTGTTCCCACACAAGACGGTGGCGGAGAATATCACGCTTGCGCCGATGAAGGTGCGCGGCTGGGCGCGTGACAAGGCCGAAGCAAAAGCCAAAGAACTTCTGGATCGTGTCGGCATTCCTGAACAGGCCGATAAATATCCCGGTCAGCTTTCTGGTGGACAGCAGCAGCGTGTAGCCATTGCCCGTGCGCTGGCGATGGAGCCGAAGATCATGCTGTTCGATGAGCCGACATCCGCGCTTGACCCGGAAATGATTAAAGAAGTGCTGGACGTGATGAAGGAACTGGCCTTGAGCGGTATGACCATGCTCGTGGTCACGCACGAAATGGGTTTCGCCCGTGAAGTCGCTGACCGCATCATTTTCTTCGATCAGGGGCGCATCGTCGAGCAGGGCACGCCGACCTACTTCTTCGAACAGGCACAGCATCCCCGCACGAAACTTTTCCTCTCGCAAATTCTCTAACTGGAATCAAAAGGGGTGACACACGCTGTCGCCCCTTGTATGTCCTGTTCTGCGTGCCATTACCGGGCGAAGTTTTTGTTCCCGACCAGCCGAATCAGATAGACGAAGATGACCGCGCCAAGCGTACCGACGATCAGCCCACCCAGAATGCCGCCACCCAGATGAATGCCGATCAGACCCAGAGCGATATTCCCGACAAAACCGCCGACCAGACCGAGCAAAACATCACCGATTGGCCCGTAACCCCGTCCACGCATGATGCGTCCGGCGAACATGCCTGCCAGCATCCATACCAGCACCGGAAGCAGGGTGACGAGGGCAATCGTGAATACCTTCGAAATCACCACCAGCGCCAGAAACGCCAGAATCAGCAGAATGATCACACCCATCTTGTTTTTTGGCTCCTCCAATTTGATTTCACATGTTTCTATACGCATTGGAGGACAGAAAAGTTGCGCTTAGGAGTAGGGTCGCCAGACCGCGCGCAGCTTATCGCCCTGTTTGTGATTATGGGTGAGCTGCATGACGCTGGACATGCAGCGGATGTCGGTGTCGCAAGCTGCATCAACCGTATAAACTTCCCAACCGCCGCTGCGGTTTGAGGTGAACATCACACGCTGGCTGTCAGGTGTCCAGGTTGGGGCGATTTCGCGGGCGAGGCTGAAGGTCATACGGCGCAGGTCAGTGCCATCCGGGTTGACGGTGTAAATCTCGCTGTTGCTGTCCCGGTCTGATACGAAGGCGATGCGGCTGGCATCCGGCGACCAGGCTGGCATCGTATTCGGTGATCTGGAGTGGGTAATCTGCTGTAAAACGTCCGTCTGAACGATGGGCAGTGTCAGGCTGGTCAAGGGTGCGACAAAAATCTCCGGGTTCGCCAGCCCTGCCCAGGAAAAGACCAGATAAGCGCCATCCGGCGACCATGCAGGGGAAAAAGCATTTTTCGATTCACTCGTGACCTGTTGTATGACCGTTTGACCGGAAGCATCCGGCAGAATGCTGGCGATGTAAATAACCTGCCGCCCTTCCAGCAGTGCGGTGAAGGCCATATGGGTACTGTCCGGCGACCATGCCAGCGAGATGCTGCCCATATAACCGGAACGGCTGGTGAAAATCGGACGCGCGTTGTGCCCATCGGCATCCATGACCATAATCTTCTGGCTGAGTCCGGTGAGCGAAACATAGGCGATTTGGGTTCCATCCGGCGACCACACGGGAGTCTGGTTATCGCCGTTGCCGCGCGTCAGACGTTGATTGAGGTTGTGCGGCATATCCATGACATAGATGTCCCGCTGACCGGTGTGGTGAATATCCAGCGCGAGTTCGTTGCCTGGCAGTATCCGACCCATGAGGGTCAGCAGGCCGACCAATACCATACAGCCCAGAAAGCTGCCGATCAGGATTCGAAACATCAGCGTTGGATAGGTCATATTATTTTCGCCCATGCAACTTTGAGAATTTATACTATGTAATAGGTGTTCCGGTTCAAAAACGAGGGTTTTGAGGCGGATTTTTTCTAATATTTTTTTGATGTTTCTCTGAAATTTTTCTTACAGAGGGGTACTATAACTGGGGTTAATCGTTAAGGAGTTCTACTGGTAGGAGATTATTATGAACACAATCACTCGTTGGAATCCTTTCCGTGAATTGAGCGCTATGCAAAGTGTGATGGATCGTATGTTTGACGATGCATGGCGCGGCGAATGGCCGAATCGTTTGGTGGGTTTTGAATCCCCGGCGCTGGATATTCATGAAAACGACAAGGCTTACACCGTTGTTGCCCCGCTGCCCGGAATCAACCCTGACCAGATTAATGTTCGCCTGCAAAATGGTGTGCTGACCATCAGCGGCGAAATTCAGTCGCCTGAAGTGAAGGAAGACTCGAAAGTCGTGGTGCAGGAGCGTTATTACGGCAAATTCAGCCGCAGCGTGACTCTGCCGCAGTCGGTGGACTCGGATAAAGTTGAAGCCACCTATGAAAATGGTGTGCTGACCCTGAATCTGCCGAAGGTTCCGGAAGCGCAGCCCAAGCAGATTGCCATCAAGACACACAAAGTTCTGCAATCGAAGAACTAACGCATAAAAGCGGACGCACAGCAGGCGTGTGCGCCGCTCATATAAAGTGGGGCAGGCCACCCTGCCCCTGAGCCGGATCGGTGGGTTATGCTCACCCATCCGGCTTTTTGTTTAGATCGGGCTGGCGATTTCGACCAAGTATCAAGATTGAAGGTAATTTTAATCCCAGTGGCAGCCCGCCCAGGATCATGATAACGAATGCTTTGGGTAGGTTTACAGCAGTGCAGCCGATGTTCGCGCGTGGGATGCCCGTCAAGCTGTCGATGAGTTCTGCCCCTACAGTAGGAGCATCATCGTAACACGGAGGGGGAATATCATGCGCTACGCACCACTGACACTGGAAAATCGTAAGGAATGGGCTGAACTTTTGGCGGTTTCATTCGAACGGACTCCCGGCGAAATGAACGGCTTGCTCGGATGGTTGAATAAAGGCTGGCCTGTCATCGCCTGGGGAGCCTGGGATGGCGATAAGCTGGCGGCGCAGTATAGCTGTCGGCTCGTCAACCTGCATGTGCCGGGAAGCCCGAATCCGGTTCTGGCAGGCATGAGCATCAACATGGCCGTTCACCCGGATTATCGCGGACAAGGCTTGACTAAACATGTCGCGCGTCCGGTTTATCAGGTCGTTGTGGAACGCGGTGGAATCGCCGGAGTCGGATTCTCCAATGCCGAGGGTGTCCAGGTCGATCTGAAAAGCAAGAGCTATGGTTATCAGGTTGTCGGCAAAATGTCATCCACCCTGGTTTGGCTTTTCGGCAAAAAATCGCCTGATATGCTGACCCTGAGCGATTACTGGACGGATATGCCGTTCAACTGCCTCGGTAATTCATGCGACAATATCCACTTTGCCCAAACGCCGGAATCATTGGCGCATCGTTTTGCGCGTCATCCCTTCCGCAAATATCGCTTTGGTTTCTGGCGAGAGGGTAATGCGCTCAACGGCGTGGTGATTTATCGCCCGATACAGTTAGGGTTACTGAAAGGCGCGGCGCTGCTGGCGGCTTACAGTCCTGATTTACCCGAATTACTGCGGCGCTGGTCATCTGCCATTCAGGATGATGGATGGCGCTTCGTCCATGTGATGACCTCGCCGCAATCCGATGTGCATCAGCATATCCATCAATTAGGCTTCGCGGCGGATTCACCCTACATCCGTTCGCCCTATTTCCTAACCGCAAAATCATTTGGCGATCAAACCCCGCCGGAAATTCTCGATTTCGCAAGCTGGGATTGTACGGGCGGTGATGTGCTATAGCTTGTGACGAGGCTATTGCGATTTTTCGTCAAGTTCTTGTTTTAGAGAGCGGAAACGCAAGATGTAATTCTCAGCATCAATAGGTCGATGCCCTGTACGGATGAGTGCCAAACCCTTTTCGTAGTAGTTAGCGGCTTGCTGATAATCGCCAATTTCAGCATAGACGGTGGCGATTTTTCCTAGACCGTGTGCCGCCCAAAAAGGATCAGGCCTCTCAATAGACTGGTAGATTGAGGCAGACTGCTCATAGTATTGGAGTGCTTGTTGATGATCCCCTGCCGAGCTATGGAAATCTCCCAGCTCACCCAGATTTTTAGCTTCAGCTTCCCTATTCCCAATTTCGCGGGCAATGGTAAGTGCTTGCGTGAAAAGGCTGAGTGCCTGTTGTTTATTTCGCTGACGGTTTTGTATAATGCCTAAATTGCGCAAACACTCAACTTCACGATCTCGATCACCGATTTGACGCGCGATAACGAGCGCCGCCTCGAAGAAAGTTGCTGCCTGCTGATAATCTTTCTTGCTATGCCACGAGAAGCCATAGCAGTTGCCCAACCCCTGTAAATTATCGGCTTCCAGTCCTTTAGCACCAATTTCACGGGCGATAGCCAAGCTTTCCTGATGATATTGAATCGCTTGATCTATCCCATCATCCTTATGCCAGCAGTAAATTCCGCCGAGATTACCTAGATTTTCGGCTTCGCCATGCTTATCTCCGTTTTCACGAGCAATGGCTAAGGCTGCATTGAAGCAGTTAATTTCATCCTGAGCAAAATCACCCATGCCGATTGTTCTCCTCAATAAGACTTGTGACT
>JBGAGR010000136.1:0-20034 GCA_044226645.1 Aggregatilineales bacterium | reverse complement strand
TCCGCGCCGCCGACCTCCCCGGTGAAACGATGGTTCATATCGTCAGCGATCATTCCCTGACCGAAGGTTATCTCTCCAGTGCCTTGTCCTATCTGGCAGATAATAAAGTCGTTACAGTGCATTCTCCGTCAGCCATCAGTGCGCAGTACCTGAGCACCTTGCCCCGCAATGTCAGTCAGGCCTTTTTCATCGAACCTACCGATAACCTGACCCGCATTGCCCTGCAACAAACCTATTCCCTCAGCCTCAAAGGGCCATATACCAGCCCATACCCAATCGATTCCTCCAAACAACTGCTGCTCTACTTCGTCCCTGACATCCTGCACAGCTAAATTACCTTCTCAGCGGAACGAATGCCTTGTTGGCGAGGGGTAAAATTCAGCATTCACTACCGCCATATGCAAGGTAGAATTTATGTGCTAAAATGGATATTCTAAACGACTGCAAATCAATTGAGTGCGATTTTTACCCTTAAATACTTTGCGTCTTTGCGTGAACTTTGCCTCTCTGCGGTTCGTTTTTGGTTTTTATGGTATTCACCATTGTCCTACTAATGGTGAAAAGTGGTAAAATCGGTAGCCCAAAAATCCAGAAGCCTCGACAAATGCCAACGTTGGGGCTTTTGCTTGATAAACGATTGAGCGCTTATTAAGGAGAAGATAGTGACTCAGGAATACATCGAGATTCGCGGCGCACGCGAAAACAACCTCAAGAATGTGTCCTTACGCATTCCCAAACGCAAAATCACCATCTTTACTGGCGTATCCGGTTCTGGCAAATCATCCATCGTATTCGATACCGTCGCGGCGGAAGCTCGCCGCCAGCTCAACGAAACCTTCAGTACCTTCGTTCGTAACTTCCTGCCGCGTTACGCCCAACCCGATGCCGATGCCATCGAAAATCTGAGTATGGCGATTATTGTTGACCAGAAACGGCTCGGCGGTGGGTCGCACTCAACCGTCGGAACCATCACCGACATTTACTCCTTACTCCGGCTTCTCTTTTCCCGCGCTGGAAAGCCCTATGTCGGCAACGCCCTCTACTTTTCCTTCAATGCCATTCAGGGGATGTGTCCCGAATGTAATGGCATGGGACGCAAGATTGGAGCGGATCTGGATAAATTTCTGGATATGTCCAAATCCCTCAATGAAGGCGCGATTTTGTATGGAGCCTATGCCGTTGATAGTTGGGATTGGAGTATCTGTACCCGATCTGGTTTCTTCGACAACGACAAAAAGCTCGCCGATTACACCGAAGAAGAAATGGAACGCCTCCTCTATAGCCCACCTCACAAAGTGAAAACAGACTTTGGTGGAAAATCGGTTAATCTCACCTTTGAAGGCATCATCGACAAATTCACGCGCAAATATATCAGCCAGGACATCAAATCCTATTCTGAGCGCACCCAAAAGCAGGTTGAACCCTATATCACAACCGGGCCTTGCCGCGCCTGCAAAGGGTCACGCCTCAATCAGGCGGCGCTCAACTGCCGCATCAACGGATACAACATCGCTGAATTGGCGGCGATGGAAGTCGATGATCTGATCGAGGTCATCAAAGGGTTCGACGATCCGGAATCCGCGCCCGTGGTGGAAAGCCTCGTGGCACGTTTGGGGGATATGATCGACATCGGCCTTGAATACCTCAGCCTCAGCCGCGAAACCGATACCTTGTCCGGTGGCGAATCCCAGCGTATCAAGATGGTCAAGCATCTCGGCAGCAGTCTCGTGGATGTCCTCTATATCTTCGATGAACCCAGCATCGGCCTTCACCCGCGCGATGTTCACCGTCTGAATGAACTGCTGCAAAAACTGCGCGATAAAGGCAACACGGTTCTGGTGGTCGAACATGACCCTGATGTCATCAAAGTAGCCGATCATATTGTGGATGTTGGCCCACATGCAGGTAATCGCGGCGGTACGATTGTCTTTGAAGGTGGTTATGACGACTTGCTTCAGGCTGATACCCTGACGGGCAAACATCTCAGGCAGTCCATGCCGCTTAAAGACAATTTCCGTTCACCAAAAGGCAAGTTGACTATCGCTAATGCCAGACTGAACAACCTGCAAAATGTCACCGTCGATATTCCCACCGGGGTACTTACACTGGTTACAGGTGTAGCGGGTTCCGGTAAAAGTTCGCTTATTAATCAGACCTTCCTGCGCCAGCACCCTGAAGCCATCGTCATCGACCAATCCGCCGTCGGGATTTCCAGTCGTTCCAATCCCGCCACTTACACGGGCATCATGGATGACATTCGCAAAGCCTTCGCCACAGCCAACAAGGTCAGTGCATCGCTGTTCAGCTTCAACTCTAAGGGCGCTTGTGAGAACTGTCAGGGCTTGGGGGTCATCTATACCGATCTCGCCTATCTCGATGAAGTCAAAATGCCCTGTGAAGTCTGCGGCGGTAAACGCTTCAAGGATGAAGTGCTGGCTTATACCCTCAATGGCAAATCCATCAGCGATGTGCTGGCGATGTCCGTCCGGGAGTGGGCTTGGATTACCTCACCCTCGGACAGCCGCTCAGTACACTCTCCGGCGGCGAATGCCAGCGCATCAAACTCGCCAGCGAACTCCACAAAAAGGGCAGCATCTATGTCATGGATGAACCGACCACTGGCTTGCACATGTCAGACATCGGTCACTTACTTGTCATCATCAATCGGCTGGTCGACACGGGTAACACGGTCATCGTCATCGAGCACAACCTCCATGTCATCAAAAATGCCGACTGGATTATCGATATGGGGCCGGAAGGCGGCAATAAAGGCGGCAGAGTCATGTTCGAAGGTACGCCGCATGATCTTCTCAGCGCCAAACAATCCCTCACCAGCGCTTATCTAAAAAACTAGACAAATTCTGTAGGACGAGGTACTTCCTCGTCCTCTCTATTTTCTTGGTGTCTTGGCGGTTCAGTTTTTCTCTATTCATACACCGTGATCGGCAGTGGACAGGCGCGCAGCCAGAAATCCAGCAGCGGTTTGAACATAATCCATTCATCCGGCGCACCCAGCGGCGCGATTGCCAGACTGGTCAGCCCATACAGATGATAATCCCGCGCCAGCATCATCAGGCCGCTTTCAACATAGCGTGAGCGTGTCGCACCCACACTCGTTTCGCGGATAACCATGAACGCCAACAGTGGCTTCGACTCGCGCCAGACCCACAGGCTGCCCGGCTTAACACGTCCACTCGCACACTGTTTGCGATAGGTGGAAAACGCCGCCGGGTACTGGTTGAAAAGACGCATTTCGAACACACCGACCTCGGTACGCGCTTTGGCATTATGCCCGAACACCAGCGTTTGGGCTTCGGTCAGCAGGGGATCGCCGGAAACATAGCTAATCGGCATCGTGTGATCCTCAGAATACAAAAAGGACAGGTGCATCACCTGTCCTTATGAGTATACCTGTTTGCGAGAAAGGCTTTTAGGTGACCTGTCCGCCCAGTTCCACGCGAATGGCGGGTCCCATGGTGGAAGTAACCGTCAAGCGGCGAA
Organism: Aggregatilineales bacterium; assembly: GCA_044226645.1. Lineage (GTDB taxonomy): Bacteria > Chloroflexota > Anaerolineae > Aggregatilineales > Phototrophicaceae > CFX2. The sequence continues at coordinate 16,533 of JBGAGR010000136.1, read as the reverse complement.
TAAACGCGCCTTTGACCGTAGAAGGACGGTTGCGCGTCACTGCATCCAGAATAGCCTGAGCATTTTCCGCCAGCTTGTCGCCTTCAAAGCTGACTTTTCCTGCCGGGACATGCAGATTACCGGATTTATCATTACGGAATTCAACACGACCAGCCTTCAGTTCGTTCAGCGCATTTTCCAGATCGTCGGGCTGTACCACCGTACCGGCCTTCGGACTGGGCATCAAACCGCGTGGGCCGAGGATACGCGCCACACGGCTGATACGCGGCATCATGGAGGGAACAGCGATGGCGGCATCAAAATCCGTCCAGCCTTCGTTCTGAATCCGTGCCAGCAGAGCGTCATCACCAATGATGTCGGCTCCGGCGGCTTCTGCCTTACGTGCGTCTTCGCCTTCAGCGAATACGACCACGCGCACCTTTTTACCCAGACCGTGCGGCAGCAGAACAGTGTTACGCACCTGCTGATCGCTGTGACGGGGGTCAATATTCAGGTGGAAGTGCATTTCGAGGGTTTCATCAAACTTGGCAGAGGCTACTTTTTTCGCCAGTGCGACAGCTTCCGCCAATGGGTAATTCTTGCTCGCATCAATTTCCTTGACTGCGTTCAAGTATTTCTTTCCGTGTGCCATGTGTATTTCTCCTGTGGTTTTAGTGGGCGTTTGCCGCCCTCCCACGATATAGAGTTGGTAGTGCTTGGTTTTTAGTCAGAATGTAGGGACACGATACATCATGCCCGCCTTTGTCTGGAACTAACCACTAATAACTAACAACTAAAAACTGACTAATCAACAATATCCACGCCCATTTGCAGGGCTGTGCCTTCAACCTGACGCATCGCGCCTTCAATGTCCAGCGCATTCATATCCGCCAGCTTGATCTGCGCAATTTCGCGGACTTGTTTGCGGTTCAATGTACCGACCTTGACCGTATTCGGAGTGCTGGAACCTTTTTCCAGACCAGCGGCCTTCTTGATCAGGAAGCCAGTTGGCGGGCTTTTTAGGATGAATTTGAATGATCCATCACTGAAAATGGTGATTTCCGCCGGAATGACTTCGCCAATACGCGCACTGGTACGGGCATTATATTCCTTGCAGAAGCCCATCAGGTTGATACCATGTTGCGCCAACGCCGGACCGATAGGGGGAGCCGGGTTCGCCTTGCCCGCCTGAATTTGCAGGGTGACAATTGCCTTAATTTTCTTTGCCATTATTTCCTCGCTTGGCTCGTAGGGACACGATATATCGTGTCCTTACCTAATCTTTGAATGCATGTTTTAGCAAAGGCTAATCGCTAACAGCTTTCAGCTTTCAGCTTTAGACCTTCTCAACTTCCAGAAAATCCAGTTCAACCGGAGTATCACGTCCGAAGAAATTGACCATCACGCGGACTTTCGTCTTGTCCTGGTCAATCGCTGCTACTGTGCCGATGAAATCATTGAATGGCCCGTCCACAATACGGACTTTTTCGCCCACCTTGAATTTCACGGCGTAGACCACATCAGTGGACTCCATACGATCCATAATCGCCTTGACTTCTTCCTGACGAAGGGGAGTAGGATCATTTCCCATACCCACAAAGCCAGTTACGCCCGGCGTGTTACGGACGACATACCACGAATCTTCATCCATTTTCATCTCAACCAGGATGTAGCCGGGGAATACGCGCCGTTCAACCGAGCGGCGTTTGCCTTCCTTGATCTCGACTTCTTCCTGAGTGGGGACAATCACATCAAAGATTTTATCGCGCATCCCCATGGTTTCAATACGCTGCTCAATAGCATGGCGTACCTTATTTTCATAACCCGAATAGCAGTGTACGACGTACCACTGCCGTCCTGTATCGGTTGCTTCCAGTGACTCCAGAATCGAGGGTAAATCCTCACTGTTGTCATCCTCCGCGCTGGCTGCCACTTTAGGCTCATCCAGATACACCGGTTCAGGATCGTAGTCTTCTTCGTCCCGAATATCCTCATCATCGAACACGGGAACAGACTCCTTCACACTTTTCTTTCATCAGAAACTGCCTGTATGCCGGTTGCTGTTACGGACGTAGACAACAAAACCCACCAGCGCGGCAACAAATAGGACACCGAAAATAAGCGGTGACTTCAAACCTGTGTCCAGTACCGCATTGAAAATCAATGAGATAATGCCGAGGGTGATTGAAGCGATAATCGTGACCACCAGCACAATGTAGGTCAGCCGTCGGGTTTCTTCACGGGTAGGCCACACGATTTTCTGCCGTTCGGAGTTGACACCTTCCATGTACTCACGCATACCGCCAAGAGTACGGGTAAGGATATTACCCTCGTGTTTGACGGTTTCGATTTCTGCGGTGCGGCGGCTGGGGGTAGGGCGACCCTTACCAGCGGTTATTCCCCGGCTGGATGAATCTTCGTCGTCGTCCATACCTTCATCATCAACGTCATCTTCAATGTCGTTAACAGGTGCTTCTTCAGCCTGTCGCCGAAGGCCACGACGGCGGCTGGGCTTTTCATTCAGTCTGTCTTCGGCGGACATGCGCTCATCTCCTCAAACAATTCGCACAGGGAAGCAGTTCATTCCCTGCGACCACACTTTTATTTTATGCTCCTGTGTTGACAGGAGCCTATATGCAAGACACCGCCGGATATTGCGACGGTGCCTTGACGATTAACAGGGGAGAAGGGACTCGAACCCCTAGCCTACGGATTTGGAAGCCGTTGCTCTGCCAAATTGAGCTACTCCCCTAAGAAATCACTTACTTGGCTTCTTTGTACAGGACATGACGGCGCACCAGTGGGTCGTATTTCTTCAGTTCCAACCGCGCTGTATCGTTGCGCTTGTTTTTCTGGGTGTAATACATATGACCGCTTTCGGTGCTGCGCATCTTCACCAGTGTCCGATTGCCTTTTTTCGCCATGCTGTCACTCCATCAATTCATTATCGGAAAATATATTAGCCTTCAATGAGATTTGAACTCATGACCTCACCCTTACCAAGGGTGTGCTCTACCGACTGAGCTATGAAGGCGCTTAACTATTATTAGATCAATTACTCGTTGATCTTAGTGGGCCGGGCAGGACTCGAACCTGCGAAGACGTTTGTCATCTGATTTACAGTCAGACCCCTTTGCCGCTCGGGACACCGACCCATTTTGTGAAACTAACCTACTCGATATGGCTCACATTTATCGCCCAAAACAAGGGCTTTCTTTGCGAGGACATGAGTAGCGGGAATGAGATACTTATCATTCGCGTCTGTTACTACGAACAGGTAATCAACCATTGTTGGATCAAAATACTTGACTTTACCTGTTCCTGAGCGATTTCCACCAGACACAACCAAATTTACCGCATACGAACCGCTTGGCTTTTGGTGATAGGTTGTTTTGACTTGAACGCCGCACAACTTACCATTTATTCTGACCACCAAATCATCTTCCTGGCTGTCAGTCAGCGGGATATAGGTTGAATATCCGTTTTGCTCGAACCACAGGATCGCTGTTGCTAGTCCGATATTGCCTTGAACTTTGCTGTTCTTCTGCGTTCGCAATCCGAGCATGGGTTTCGCTCCACAAATTATTATGTTGTTAATTCTTTTACAAGCCTCCCGTCGGAATTGAACCGACAACCTCAATATTACAAGTATTGCGCTCTGCCAATTGAGCTAGGGAGGCAAAGGTGTAAAGAATTATACCACTGTTAATTTGCGTGCTTCAAGACGCTCTTTACAGGCGCAAGTAGCGAAAGGCATTGTAGCGGAAGGGGGTAGGGTTGTCAATATCGCACACCCGCCGTAGAATGCGGGAATGCGAAGAATTATACCACTGTTAATTTGCGTGCTTCAAGACGCTCTTTACAGGCGCAAGTAGCGAAAGGCATTGTAGCGGAAGGGGGTAGGGTTGTCAATATCGCACACCCGCCGTAGAATGCGGGAATGCGAAGATGGAAGTAAATAATCTCAAGTGAAAATTTTACCACGCATCTCAAAGTTGGGGAAATTCGTTGTTGCGGGGAGTGCCGAATATCAGGGGTATTTTCGTAGGGGCGTATCGCGATACGCCCGAATGATAACCGCCTTATTCACTACTCTCGTTGAGAGCCTTAAACGCTTTTCTATCGGTAGATTTTTGAGCCGCCTCTCGAAACGAACACAATATCTCGCAATCCCTTCCAGCCCCTTGAGTGGGCTTGTGATTTTTACTAGCCGGATTGCTTTAGCGTCCGGCGGCAAATTCGTCCTTCTGATTTTGCTCCTCACCGCCTGTACACGCGGACAGCAGCTTTCCGACATCCCCACCCAGGCCGCTTTCGACAGCCTCGCAACCGCGCAGTATTTGACGCAGAATGCGCCGCCCCCGGCGTTCCGCGAATCCGTTTCCTTCCCGCAGATTGATGCTAATCTCGACCAGTTAGCGGGTGGTCATTATGTCGTCCAGTTGGAATTTGATGGCGTATTCGCCCGCACACCCCGTCAGACCACCGCGCAGGCCAGTGCCGAAGTCTGGTTCAATCAGGTCGGCTCGTCACGCCGCGTGGTCGTGCAAATCAAGGGCGAAATGCTGGGGCGCGAAGATAAAAATTTCGAAGCTGTCCGTCTGGGGCCTGATCCATTTCTGGTGCAGGATAACCAATGCCTGACTAAAGGCGATGATACTGAAACCGCCGCCAACTTACGCGCCGGGACACTGGTAGGCGGTGTCAACAATGCCACGCCCACTGGACTCCGCGCCACCATCAACGGACAGGACGCATGGCAGTACACCTTCACTGCGGCTGACCTCAATCTTCCAGCTATTCATCTGTCTGACGATGGCAGTGTGATAAACATGACGGGCGGCGAATTGTGGGTTGCCCCCGCCGAAAACGCGGTTGTGCGCTTTTACGTCAATCTGGATGTGACCAACACCATCATCTTTGACCGCCAGCTTCCTGTCACCGGACAGGTCATTATCCGCTATGATCTTTACGATGCCGGAAAAACAACCAATATCACCGTTCCTTTTGGCTGCTAGGGTATTGAGGGGATCTATCTTCCAGAGATTAAACGCCAGAGTCGGATACCAACGCTGAATATCAGAGCGCTAACAAACAGTGTCCCGACAATACATGTACTATGCGCGCGGAATCCAATCACCGCTACGATAATCACGCAAGGCAACGCCAGCAGAATGAGCAATCCCCATGTTTTGTATTCCGATTTCATAGGTTGCTTTGGCTTTTCTCATCTTTAAACATATACTACTGTAACAATCATGGATATTCATGTTCTCCCCAATCACCGGGGATTTTGAGGATAAATCAAAGATGTTTATTGCCCACAATGACGCACAGTTTTTTACCGTCTCCTTTGGAAACAGCCCGCGCACGATACTTGCACTCGGTGGATGGGCAGGCAGTTGGGAAGTCTGGACGAATACCTTCGGGCATCTCAGCAGCACATGGCGTGCTGTCGCCTATGACCATCGCGGCACAGGTGCGACCATCGCTCCAGTCGAGTCCATCACCGTCGCGAACATGACCGCCGATATTTTTGTCGTTATGGATGCCCTCAATATTGAACAGTGTGTCTTGGCAGCCGAGTCCGCTGGAGCCATTACCGCCCTCCACGCCATACTTCAGCAGCCGCAGCGTTTTCAAGGACTGGTGCTGGTAGACGGACTGTATTACCGACCCGCCTCAGAAGCGGTTGATCCTTTTGTTGTTGGACTGAAAAATGATTTCCCGGCGACAATTGCTCAGTTTGTCGATACTTGTGTTCCAGAATCGGACAGTGATGCCATTCGCCGCTGGGGACGACAAATCCTGATGCGTTCCGAGCCAGCAGCAGCTATTCAATTGTATGAATGTGTTTACGGACAGGATTTACGCCCCCATCTCGGTCAGATTACCCAACCCACGCTGGTCATTCACGGCGAGCAGGATCACCTTGTGCCTGTGGAGGCGGCGCAGTGGCTCACCACACAGCTTCCCGATTCTCGCCTTGAAATACTCCCCGGCGCAGGCCATGTGCCCACCGTCACCCGCCCATATGAGGTGGCGGATGCCATTAATCGTCGTTTTGAGCATATTAAACGATAACGCTCCCGTTTTGTGATTTTTTACACACTATATATTGACGGTTTGCTTTCCAACGGTAAAATCAGCACTCTTAACAATAAAACACCGATTAAAATCAGCACTGCTGCCAATTGGCAGAGCGTGACGCTGAACTATAGAATAAACAATCTTTGTGGGTAGTGGACTGTTGCCGATGCATCCCTGCCTGAAGTTGGATGTTTTTTATGACAGACTCGGCTCGTGACAATTTACCAGTGATTGCGACTCCCGCCAGTAGGGGTGGTTTTCCCAGAACACAAATGCGTTACTGGCTGATTTTGCTGCTGGCAGTTGTGATGCTGGTCGTGATTATGTCGCTGATGCTGACCTATCAGAATGCGGCGGCAGACGCGCCCGTCGTCGAGCATTCCAGTTTGGGACAGCTTGGCATCTGGATGGCGGATCAATCCGCGCTGGATGCGCCCGTTTCGACTCTGGGACAGTTTGCCAAAAGTCAGGCGAGCGCGATGGGTCTTCCCAGTCTGGATGTATTGACGGTCAATAACGCCATGCGCATCGGTCTGGTAGTGTTCATCGGAGTGACACTCGTTACCGGCCTGATCGGTTTCGCCGGATTAGTGCGCAATTCCCGCTGGACACGTCCCGCCTTATTGGTCACGCTCTTTGGCTTGGATACGCTGGTCTTCATTATCCCGGTTCTGGCTGGCGATACAACCGCTTCAACTGTGTTGGTTGCCATCGCCTTGCTGCTGGCAGTGCTCTTATTCGCTCCCGGCAAAGCCAGTAAATTGATCGGCTTCATGGTGGTCTTGTCTGCCCTGTTTGTAGCATGGGAAGCCATGAAAGCCTTCGGAACCGCCACCAACTACCAGATTACGCTGCCGCAGTCCGCTTGGAGTACCACAGTTTACCCCTCACTCGATGAAAGCCTGTCGAATCTTCAGAGTGGTGCTGTGCAGGCGGTGATTGTTGATAATAAAGAAGTGCGCGACATCATCCCGCCTTATCCTGAAGGCGACGTAGACCCGAATACTTTCCCATATCCGCATCTCCGCATTTTGACCAAGCTGGATACCACCACACGCGGCGCTCTGGGGTTTTCCATCATTCCAGCCTTTCCCGGACGCTTGGCAGCAGTCGTGCGCGATACCGATGTGACCAACTGGACAAACATCACCGATGTCTTGTCGCAGTCCGTCGGCACATATACCGCGTCCTTCGCTAACGAGAAATTTCTTGCCCTGCCGCGCAATCTCCTGCTGCTGGATTTGAAGATCACCAACGATCTCAATATGCCGCATCTGGAAAGCATTTTTGAAGCCCTTATTCAACCTGCCCGGCGCAATGGCGATTTGCTGCTCGTGCGCATCCTGTCTGAAACAGCCACCTTTACCTGGGCGGAAGCGCTCATCGGCTTTATCAGCGGTGCGCTTCTCGGATTTTTGCTGGGGACAATTTTCGCTCATTCACGTCTGCTGGAACGTGGTCTGCTGCCCTATGTAGTGGCTTCGCAGACTATCCCTATTCTGGCGATTGCGCCGATGGTGGTCATCTGGTTAGGCGCGGGGCCGGGGGCGGTGTCGGTGATTTCTGCTTATCTGACCTTCTTCCCGGTGACCATTAACACCCTGCGCGGTCTGACATCACCGCATCCAACAGCGTTGGAATTAATGCATTCCTACGCCGCCAGCCGTTGGACGATTTTGTGGAAATTGCGCTTTCCGGCGGCGCTTCCCTACATTTTTACAGCCCTCAAGGTTTCCGCCACCACCAGTGTGGTCGGGGCGATCATTGGCGAACTGCCATCTGGTGTCGCTGAAGGATTGGGGAGGGCTATTTTGAACTTCAACCAGTATTATACGTCTGACCCCGCTAAACTCTGGGCAGCTATTTTCATCGCCGCGTTGGTCGGCATCGCATTTTTTGTCGCGATTACAGTGTTGGAGCGGATTATTCTGGGTCGTCGCGTCCAAAGCGAATAACGCATTTCGCATTTATAAATCCTTTTTTCAGCTATTTTTAATCCATGTATGTCAGGTTAATGGCAAAGAGTATCGATCATGGCACAAACAGCAGCCGCAGCGCCGGTCATTTTTGCGCGAGATGTCAATAAAATCTTTAATGCAGGTAGTGAAGATCAGGTGGTCGCCCTGCAAAATATTGCCTTATCGGTAAAATCCGGTGAATTTGTCTCACTGATTGGCCCTTCCGGCTGTGGTAAATCGACACTGCTGCGGTTGATTGCCGACCTGATTCAGCCGACGGATGGCGATCTGACGGTGAACAGCAAGTCACCCCATCAGGCACGCCTTGACCGCGATTACGGCATGGTCTTTCAGGCCGCCACGCTTTATGACTGGCGCACCGTCACCAAAAATGTCCAGCTTCCGTTGGAAATCATGGGCTATCCCGGTCATGTCCGCCGTAAGCGCGCCCAGGAAATGCTGGAGCTGGTCGAACTCGGCAAGTTCGGAAATCATTACCCCTGGCAGCTTTCCGGTGGGATGCAGCAGCGTGTTGCCATTGCCCGTGCGCTCGCCTTCGAACCATCCCTCTTGTTGATGGATGAACCCTTCGGCGCGTTGGATGAATTCACCCGCGAACGCATGAATATGGAACTCCTGCGCATCTGGGAACGCACCAATATCACGGTTATTTTTGTGACCCACAGCATCCCCGAAGCGGTTTTCCTGTCGAGTCGTGTGGTCATTATGACACCCCGTCCCGGACGCATCACCAAAATTATTGATGTTGATTTGCCCTATCCACGCGACTTCGAAACTCGCGAACGTCCGCGTTATTATGAATTGATCAACGAAGTGCGCGAAGATTTGCGCGAAGCGCATGGAGGCTGATCGATGGCTGAAGCAGCATTAGCCCCGGTTATCGAACGTAAGCCGCTCTCAAAACGGCTGCGCGAAAATATAAACTACTACCTGCCGACCATCCTGATTGCCGTCGGTGTGCTGGTGATTTGGGAATTGGCGGTACGGTTATTGAATGTACAGCAGTTTCTCTTACCGCGTCCCTCTGCCATCCTGGAAGAACTGCGCGGCGAATTTAATCTCTTTACCACCACGGGCGAAGGCTCGATTTTATTTCAGGCCGCTGGTGCCACGTTGTGGGAAGCGGTAGGCGGCTTTTTCATCGGCTGCGGCGCGGGAATATTCATCGCCCTTGTGACTGCTCGTTGGACAGTCATTAGTGAAGCCATGATGCCCTTCGCCATCGCTGCCAATTCTGTCCCCATTATCGCTTTTTCCCCTATCACCAACAACTGGTTTGGCTTAACCAATCCAGTGTCCAAGATGGCGATTGTGGCGATCATTGTCTTTTTCCCAACCATGATTAATACGGTGCGTGGTTTGACTTTGGTTGAACCGCGCCAACTTGAATTGATGCAGTCCTACGCAGCTTCGCCCTGGAAAATCCTCCGGGCGCTGCGCATACCGAATGCGTTTCCGTACATCTTCAGCGCCTTACGGGTAGCCAGTGCGCTGAGTACCATCGGGGCAGTTGTCGCCGAGTTCTTCGGCGGGCCAAGAGCCACTTTGGGTGTGTTTATCACACAGGAAGCCGCCGGGTTCAATTTCGCTCGTGCCTGGACTGGCATCATTATGGCATCCCTGATCGGTATCTCTTTTTATTTGGTTGTACTATTGGCTGAACGTTGGGTCATGCCCTGGCATGTCTCTTTCCGCGAAACATCGTAACACGCGGACATTCTGCCCAATTGGTTTAACACTGCGATCTTTATTCGAGGAGGAGTCTCTATGTCTAAACGTGCATTGTCATCGTTATTATTAGTTTTTGTCCTACTGGCAGCGGTAGCTTGCGGTCCAACCAAGACTGCAACGCCCAAGCCACCCACTGCCGAAGCAACACAGGCGGTTGAAGCCGCTACCCAGGAAGCCACTGCTGTTGTCGAAGCCGCTACCGAAGAAGCCACTGCCGAAGTCACCGAAGCCGCTGTCGAACCAACCGAAGAAGCCACTGCTGAAGTGACTGAAGCCGCTGCCGAACCCACTGAAGAAGTGACCGCCGAGGCCACCAAGCCAGTTGTCGAAGCCACCGAAGCAGTTATGGAAGCAGCCACCGAAGAAGCGACTGCCGAAGCCACCGAAGCTGTCGTTGAACCGACCTTGGAACCGACTAAGGAAGTAGCCGTTGTACCCACAGTCGATACTGCCGCAATCGCAGCCGACACTCAGGCTACCCTTGATGCCGCCTCAACAGAGGCCGCCGCTATGGCAGGGGATGCAAAGGCAACTACCGATGCCGCTATGGCAGCAGTTACCAGTGCAGCCGGTGATGTTCAGGCGACTACGGATGCTGCCTTGACCCAGGCCGCTGGTGCAGCCGGTGATATTCAGGCTACCACTGATGCCGCCTCAACCCAGGCCGCCGCCGCAGTAGCCGACGCGAAAGCGACCACTGACGCGGCAATGGCAATGGCAACTACCGTTGTAGCTGAAGCCACCGCCGCGATGGAAGCCACCGTCGAACCCACTCCACTGCCAGTGGAAGCTACTGCTGAAGCCCCGGCTGGTGGTCTGATCCCGGTGCGTCTGCAACTGCAATGGGTTGCTCAATCGCAGTTTGCCGGTTACTACGCCGCTGTTGCTCAGGGTTTCTATAAGGACGAAGGTCTGGACGTAACCATTCTCGAAGGCGCAGTCGATATTGTGCCGCAGCAGGTGGTTGCCTCCGGTGGTGCCGAATTTGGTATCGCCTGGGTTCCGAAAGTCCTGGCCTCCCGCGAACAGGGTGCTGATTTGGTCAACATCGCCCAGATTTTCCAGCGCAGCGGTACACTCGAAGTTTCCTTCAAGGACAAGGGCATCACTTCTGTTGCTGACCTGAAGGGCATGAAGGTCGGAACATGGGGTTTCGGCAACGAACATGAACTCTTTGCCGCTCTGCGTGGCGAAAACATCGACCCCAACAATCCCGATGACGTGACCATCGTTCAGCAGCCGTTTGATATGTCCCTGCTGCTCAATGGCGAAGTCGATGCCGCTGAAGCCATGACCTACAACGAATACGCTCAGGTTCTGGAACAGAAAAACCCGGCGACGGGCGAACTGTATCAGCCTGACGAATTGAATGTCATCAACTTCAACGATGTGGGCACTGCCATGCTGCAAGACCATATCTTCACCCTCGGCTCATGGCTGTCGGGCGAAACCAATGGTGTCTCCAATGAAGACATTGCCGTGAAGTTCATTCGTGCCTCGATCAAGGGCTGGATCTATGCCCGCGATCATTTCGACGAAACCGTTGATGTCGTTCTGGCGAATGGCCCCACACTCGGCAAGGGTCACATGACCTGGCAGTTGAATGAAATCAACAAGCTCATTTGGCCGTCACCCGAAGGTATCGGCATCATGGACAAAGCCCTCTGGGATCAGACCGTGAAAGTCGCGCTGGACGGAAAGGTCATTACCGCTGAACCGACTGACGGTGCCTACCGTACCGATCTGGCACAGAAGGCTGTTGACAGCCTCAAGGCCGACGGTGTGGATGTCACTGGCGCGGATTACACGCCCAAGACGGTGGAAATCACCCCCGGCGGCGAATAACCAATAATCGGGGTATATCCTCGGTGTTCGTAGTTCGTAGGGGCACAGCACCGCTGTGCCCTCCCTGAATCGGTCATTGAATCCAATAACTGATTAACGATAGAGGTGGGTTTGAAAAGACCCGCCTCTATTTTTTTACCTGTTGTGCATAAATTTAATAGTTGCGCTATAAATGAAATATCTGCGGAGGAATATCATCTTCTGCATAAAATTAGTAGAGGTGAAGGGTTATGAAGAAAATAGTTCGTTTATCTATAGTTCTTACCGTTTTGCTGGCAGTTTTAGCTGTCGGCACAGTCGGCGCGCAGGATTTGACCCCTGTACGTTTACAACTGCAATGGGTTGTGCAGTCACAGTTCGCCGGATACTTCGCCGCCGTCGATCAGGGCTTTTATAAAGATGAAGGCCTCGATGTGACCATTCTGGAAGGCGCGGTTGATATTGTGCCGCAGCAGGTGGTCGCCTCGGACGGCGCGGAATTTGGTATTGCCTGGGTGCCGAAAGTGCTGGCATCGCGTGAGCAGGGGGCTGATCTGGTCAACATTGCCCAGATTTTCCAGCGCAGCGGTACGCTTGAAGTCTCCTTCAAGGACAAGGGCATCGAAAGCGTAGCCGATCTGGCGGGCATGAAGGTCGGGACATGGGGCTTCGGCAATGAACACGAACTCTTTGCCGCCTTACGTGCCGAGGACATTGACCCGGATAATCCGGATGATGTCACCATCGTTCAGCAGCCCTTTGATATGTCGTTGCTGCTGAACGGTGAAGTCGATGCCGCCGAAGCCATGACCTATAACGAATATGCCCAGGTTTTGGAGCAGAAAAACCCGGCGACAGGCGAACTCTATCAGCCCGACGAACTCAACGTCATCAATTTCAACGATGTCGGCACGGCCATGCTTCAGGATCACATTTTTGCCCGTGAATCCTGGCTGGCGAAAGACGGCAATGAAGATGTCGCCGTGAAATTTATTCGTGCCTCCATCAAAGGCTGGATGTACTGCCGCGATAACTTCGATGCCTGCGTAGACATCGTGCTGAAGAACGGCCCAACACTCGGCAAAGGGCACATGACCTGGCAGTTGAACGAAATCAATAAGCTCATTTGGCCGTCACCGGATGGCATCGGCGTGATGGATCAGGATTTGTGGGATCAAACCGTCGCGGTAGCGTTGGAAGGCAAAGTCATCACGGCTGAACCAACTGACGGCGCATTCCGTACCGATCTGGCAGAGGAGGCCGCCAACAGCCTTCTGGCGGCGGATTGGGACGTGACGGGCGACAAATACGAACCGCAGGAAGTCACCATTACCCCTGGCGGCGAATAAATCTTTCGATTGTAGGGACACGATACATCGTGTCCTTGCTCAAATCTGGGGATAGGGGTTGACCAACCACCGATACCCAAACGCCTCGGTTGTTTCAGACAATCGGGGCGTTTTATTTTCCGTACCCGTGTTTATAATGAACACCTGTCTTTCGATTATCAGGAGCGCAAACTGTGCGTATACTCATCACGGGTTCCAGCGGACAAATCGGCACCAATCTGGCGCTGTATCTCATGGAGCAAGGTCATTTCGTCTATGGCATTGATGTGCGTTCCAACCGCTGGACAGACCGCATTCCGACGCTGATTCAGGACTTGAGTGCGCCGTACAGCAATCACAAGGGCGGCATCGGCTATGTCGAGTACCCGGAAAAACTCGATCTGGTGGTGCATTTTGCGGCACATGCCAAAGTGCATGAACTGGTCGAACGGCCTGAACGGGCATTAGCCAACATCAACATGACCTTCAACGTCCTCGAATTTTGCCGCCAGAACAACCTGCCCATCATTTTCAGCAGTTCGCGGGAAGTCTATGGCGATATTTACCGCTACATCACCGACGAAACCCATGCCGATTTCACCTTTACCGAAAGCCCGTATTCAGCCAGCAAAATTTCTGGCGAAGCACTGATCTATTCCTATGCCCAGTGCTATGGCCTGAAGTATCTGGTATTCCGTTTTAGCAATGTCTACGGACGCTTTGACAACGACCTCGAACGCATGGAGCGCGTCATTCCGTTATTTATCCGCAAGATCAAACGCGGCGAACCGATCATCATTTACGGCAAGGATAAAGTCCTCGATTTTACCTATGTCGATGACTGCATACGCGGCGTGGCTTCGGGAGTCGAACGGCTGCTGGCGGGGCAGGTCGTCAACCAGACCATCAATCTGGCTTACGGACAGGGCAACAGCCTGGTCAACATGGCGAAATTCATCGCGGATGCAGTGGGCGTTCAGGCCGATGTGACCATCATGCCGCCGCGTGTGGGCGAAGTGACCCATTACGTGGCGAACATCGAAAAAGCGCAGGAGATGCTCAACTACAATCCGACCACACCACTGGATGAAGGCATCAAAAAAGCGGTGGAGTGGTCGCTGAACTGGTGGTCGGAGCATGGGCAGGGATAGGAAAAGTGCTGAGTACCGGGTACTGAGTGCTGAGTCAGAAAATCAAGAAACAGTGAAAAGGCGGTTGAAAGATCGTCTTTTTTGTGCATGAAGATTACAAATTGTTACCTGATAATCTGGTAAAAACAGGTGAAAAGTTTGTGTATGGTTTGTAATAGTTTGGGGAATGAAACTAATTGAACCCCTCCCTAACCCTCCCCACTTCGCAAGCTCGTGGAGAGGGGACAGGATGAGCTTTTATTTCAAGCTTGTATCTACCAGCGATTTGTTTGGCGCAATAGCCGACGCAGTTTGGGAAAATCCAGATCATTCATCCCTAACAAACGCGCGGTTGCACGACCTACGGCTGTTTTACCAATGATGGTTCCGGATTCATCTAACTGGAAATGTTCATCCCACTTTTGTTCGCGAGGATTATATAGCCAGACTTTTTGACCGGACTCAAAATCCAGGGTAGCGATGTCCGTACCCTTCAGGTTGTTACAGCGATAACAAGCCCAGGCCAGATTGGGAATTTCATCCGTGCCGCCATGACGAGGTGGCATGACATGATCGGCCTGATGGCTGAAGCGCGAATAGCCCTCTGGCGTTCGACAGTATTCGCAGCGACGATTGGCGCGTTCCCTGACTTTTTCACGAACCGTATTGGAAATGCGACTCACGATTGACTCAATATCTCCAATGCCCGGGCTTTGAGGGCTGCTACAAAAGCATCGGAGGCGAGCATTTCCTGAAGTTCCTGCCGCTCGTCTGAGGTCAAATTCCCGGTTTTATTCTTTTCGGTCAATTCATCGGCGCGACGCTGGTCGTCATCCGATGCCCGATAAGCGAGAATTTCCTCCGGGGTGGCTTTGCGAACGAGGAAATCCAACAAGCTGTCAGTCGTGGGAAAATTGAGTGCTGCTACCATCTTTCACCCTCGCGGACTCCATTTCAGTGATTATAGCATTAGTTGATGGAGCTGAGGCTCTGTGGTCAGGTTATGCAGGCGTGAAGCAACGGACGCGACGTATCGCATCCCTACAAGTCTGACCCGCCGGGGAATGCTATTGGTAGTAAGGATTTTGGGCAGGATAAGGGGATATAAAAGTGGACGAGACACATCTCGTCCCTACGACTATTCAGATATTGGGGTCATACCCAAGAGATGATAGGGCCGCAGTATCGGCGTGAGGCGTAGAGGCTGAGGGCGGTGGCGATGACGGTATCGTCGTGGCCTCCGCTTGGAGCGCTGTACTGCCAGCCGTAAGCAGTTTTGCTTATCTCGTAGGTCATGAGTTCGTGTTTGAGAATGGGGTCATCGAGCAGGATGACCTCGTTTTTTTCTATGCCGAGGGCAAGTTCGTCAATGAGCGGGGTTTTGCTCTTGCCTGTGGTGAGGAAACCCCGCATGGGTAAACCTTCGCTCTGAAGGGCTTCGATATTGACGGAACCGATGCTGTTTTCTTCCGCGAGAATAACGCGGGGGCTAAAACGCTTATAGAGGAGCGATAGCCTGCCGCGCTGAACCGCCCAACCAATCTGATTAAAGCGTTCGAGGTAGACCTGTTTTCCACTGGGGGTCATGACGGAAACACAGGTGTAGTCGTTATCCTTACCCCAATCGACACCAAAAACACAGGTTTCTTCGAGATTACTCTGAACTACACTACCGACACAGACTTTATCGACTCCCCGAAAGACAACGCCGCCATCATCGAGGAATTCAGCAAGGTATTCCTGCTTGAAGAAACGTTCAGGCATTCCCTGACTGGCGGCGATAATTTCGGAGGGGTTGATGTAAGGATTGGCAGCAGTGGGGAATGACCAAGAGTGCCAATCGGGAAAATCGGGATTGCGCCCCTGTGAATAGATTTCCCAGAACCAATTACGGGCGCGAGGTGTGCTGGCGAATAATGCGCCGCCACCAAAATCGGTGAGCAGGGGACGAATGGCCGTGTGCCAGACCTCAGCAGAGGGGAGCAAGGCGGCTTCGTCCACGACGATATAGTGATATTTACGTCCGCGCACGGTTTCAGCAGCACTATTCGACAGTGACCAGCATTCGAGCGCGCCGCCTGTGTGAAGGTGCAAACGCCATTCGTGTTCATTGACGGTTTTGATGATGGGAGCCATGATGCTTTTTATCTCGCGCCAGACTTCTGACCCCATGCGGTAGGTCGGGGCGAAATAGGCGACGGTCTGACCGTCCAACATGCGGTTACAGAGGATGTCGATAGCAATGGCGGTTTTGCCGAAGCGTCTGCCACAGGAGAGGACTTTGAAACGGGCAGGTGATGAGACGATTTCTTCCTGAAGTGGAAAAAGGCGCGGCAGTTGGATTTCGATCATGATTTTAACCCCTATCCCCCAGCCCCAAGTTTTAGGGGACGACAATTTCAAAATCCTGCGATATCTTCCCCAGAGGGCGGTTCGCGAACCGCCCCTACAGCCCCTACCTTTGTCCACATG
>JBGAGR010000135.1:0-20314 GCA_044226645.1 Aggregatilineales bacterium | reverse complement strand
TGCGTTTAGAGGGATTCCTCAATGGCGACTCGGAAGCCATTACCCAGACCTATGAAGTTGAACAGCTTCGCAAGGACGGCTCAACGGTCTGGACAGAAGTGGTTACAACCCTGCTGCAAGAAACTCCCGAAACGGTGCAGATTCTGGGGGTTGCTCGAAATATAGAGTCGCGCAAACAGATTGAAATGGAGTTGCGTCATAACGAGGCGCGCTACCGCAGCGTAATTGAAGATCAGATCGATATGATTTGCCGTTACGATGCCGAATTCCGGCTGACTTTTGTAAATCGTGCCTACTGTATGGCCTACGGGAAACGCCCTGAAGAGATGCTGGGGGTCAGTTTCCTGAACCTTATCCCGCCTGAAGATCGTGAGCGTGCCATAGCAGATGTCAGAATCTTAAGCCCCTCGAATCCGGTCTCTGTGTCTGAACACCAATCGATTATGCCGGATGGCACGACACGCTGGTTCCAATGGATAGACCGCGCCTTAATGGATGAACAGGGCAACATTACCGAATATCAGGGTGTCGGGCAGGATATCACCGGACGCAAGCAGTTTGAGGTCGCGCGCGAACAATACACACGTCAGGTGGAAGAATTAGGACAATTCCTGCAAACGACTCTGGATGCATTCCCTGCCAATACGGTTGTGTTGGACAAAGACGGCAATATCATCACCGTGAATGCCGGCTGGAGGCAGTTTGCCGCTGAAAATGGAACTCTCTCCGGCGAAGCTTATCTTGGGGAAAATTACCTGTCCGTTTGTGATCGCGCTACGGGGTTGATGTCGGAGGAAGCCGCGCCTGCCGCTGCTGGTATCCGCGCGGTCATTGCAGGACATCGCGAGAATTTTTATCTGGAATACCCCTGCCACAGCTCAAATGAGAACCGTTGGTTTGTGATGCGCGTCACGCCTTTTACGGAACCTGTCCCGCGCCGGGTGGTCATTGCTCATATTGACATTAGCCAGCGCAAGGAAAGCGAAGCGGCACTCCAAAAAGCCCATGACGAACTCGAAGCCCGTGTCACAGAACGTACTGCTGAATTGCAGGCCGCCAAAGAACGGGTTGAGGCGATTCTGAATCACAGCGTGGATGGCATCGTGATGGTGCAGTCGGATAGCCGTATCCAGCAGGGCAATGCCGCTTTTCACCGCCTGCTGGCCTGCGACATAGATGCTTATTTCAACCAGCCTCTGACTGCATTGGTTGCGCCGGAAGACCACGATTTATTAACGAATGCCATTCAGTCCGCGCTGTCCAATCCGCGTGGAAAGACACTGGAAATACGTATCCGTCGCAAGGATGATACCTACTTCGATGCCGAATTCAGCATCGGTTATATCAAGGGCGGTAATCTGGTTTGTACCATCCACGATATCACGGAGCGCAAAGTTCAGGAACGCCTGCTTCGTCATCACGCCAGTGTACAGGCCAGCATGTCTGATGCCGTCGTTACCACCGATTTGGAATTTCGTATCCAAAGTTGGAATAAAGCTGCCGAGCATATTTATGGCTGGCTGGCGGAGGAGGTTATCGGACGGTCAGCCGAGGAAATTTTGCAGACCCAGTATAAGTCCGACGAAGAGCGTGATCAAACTAGAAGGCGTTTCTTCGAGCGGGGTTCCTTGTATGGAGAATACATCCAGCGGCATAAGGATGGTAGCGAGATTTATGTTCTGGGATCGACTACCTTGTTTAAGGATGAAACGGGACAAGCTGTCGGAATTGTATCCGTTAACCATGACATTACTGACCGCAAAAAAGTAGAGGTCGAACTCCGTTGGCGGGAGGAACAGTACCGCACGCTCGCCAATAATATACCGGGAACTACCGTTTTCATGTTCGACCATGACCTGCGCTATTTTCTGGTTGACGGAGAAGCTCCCATACAACCGAAAGAATATATGGAGGGCAAAAGGCTTCAGGACATATTTACTGGCGAGACTCTGGCGGAACTCCTGCCCGCCTATCAGGCTGCCTTGCGCGGTGAAAAGGTTCGAATGGAGCGGCGGGGACCCACTGGTCGTATTTATGATGGTCAGTTTGTGCCGATTCAGCAGGATGATGTAAATGTCGCGGCTGGTCTGTTGGTAGTGCGCGATATAACTGATGAACGTGAGGCCGAACAGCGGCTTAATGCCAATGAGGCACGCTTTCGCTTGATCTTGAACAGTGTCAGGGATTATGCCATTTTTACGCTGCTGCCAGATGGAACGATCACAAGCTGGGGACCGGGAGCGGAACAGATTAAAGGTTATACCGAGGCGGAAATTCTAGGTCAGAATATATCCCTGTTTTACACACCGGAAGACCGCGCCGCCGGGGAACCTGAGCGGATACTGAATATCGCCCAGAAACAGGGACATTTTGTCGGCGAAGGCTGGCGAATGCGTAAAGACGGCAGCCGTTTCTGGGCACGTGTAAATATTACTGCTTTGTATAATCAGGACGGACGTTTTATCGGCTTTACCAAGATTACCCATGACCTGACCGAACACCAGCGGGCAGAAGCCGCCTTGCGTGAGGCATTGGACAAGGAAGTTGAACTCAATCTTTTGAAATCTCAGTTTATTTCTACCGCGTCCCACGAATTCCGCACCCCATTGGCGACCATTCTCGCCTCAACTGAAACATTAGGTGCTTATCGGAAAAAGATGAGCGACGAAAAGATTGACGAGCGTCTGGACAAAATTCGTAATCAGGTCGCGCATCTCAAAACCATCATGGACGATGTGCTGCAATTGGCGCGTATGCAGGCGCGGCGTGTAGAGTTTCTGCCGCTCAAGGCGGATTTGGATGCTTTCTGCCGCGATATTATCGACGAATTCCAGAGCCAGCCTTCCGTGAAACATCAAATACACTATACCTGCCAGGATGGATTGCCCCCGGTCACATTTGATCAGAAACTGATGCGGAAGGTCATCAATAACCTCATCGAAAATGCCATCAAGTATTCGCCCCGTAAAGCAGCCGTCACCATCGATTTGCATTATGACGCGATTGAAGCCATCCTCAGGGTAAGTGATGAAGGTATTGGTATCCCGGAGGAAGATTTGAAGCACCTTTTCGAACCTTTCCACCGCGCTGGCAATGTCGAAACCATTCCGGGCACGGGTCTGGGCTTAAGTATCACCAAAGAAAGTGTTGAACTGCATGGCGGTAAGATTATCGTGGATAGTCATGTGAATAAGGGCACAACCTTTACCATCCATTTGCCGTTGGATAGGTCTTAATCGGGTTCACGACAATGTCACATTCCACAGATGTTCGTTTTTCAGGAGAAGGTTTTTCGTAGGCACACGATACAGTATGTCCGCTCCCACTTTGAGTGGGCTTACCCTCTCCTTTCGTAGCCGGATAGCTTTCAGCTTCCAGGGCGCAGCACCTACCAATAAACGGTTAGAAAACTCTCACCGAAAAGTTTACCAAAAGGTAACCCCATCACAGAACATTCGTGCTACCCTGATGTTATGTCCTATTCAATCGCTAATGAGAGATTGGAATCTGTCTATGCCACGCCGCTATACACCTGAAGAAAAATCGACTGCGTTGATTCGCCTCGCGGAAAATTATGGCAATATCGTCGCCACATCCCTTCAGTTAGGTATTCCTATCCGTACCCTGCGCGACTGGCGCAATCAGAAATGGCTCAGTGGAATCACCTTGCCCTCGCCGTTCTCGCCGCCTTCGCCGCACATTTCCCCGTCATCGCCGCCTTCGCCGCCGCCGACCCCCTCGGCGGGGCAGCCGTCAGAGGAACTGCCGCCATTTGAAAATGACCTTGAGGCGATTAACTACCTGCGCCATCAAATGTTGGATGATCTGCTCAAAATGGCTCATCAGTTACATCTGGACGCAGCAACTGCGACACCTTACCAGCGTCTAATCCTGATTCCACAGTTGTTAGATCGCCTCATGAAGCTCGATCAACATCTGAAGCCCTATCAGGAGGAGGAAGTAATCTATCGTATCGCCGATTCGGAAGGCGAGGAACCCGATCACGAACCGGATGAGAAGTTGGAGTTCTTTCTGCTGCTGGAAGATGGTTCCATCGGCCCTCTCGAAGCAATTGAACTGAAAAAGGAAATGGAATCCGTCCGCGCCATAGGACTTGATCCGTCGGTTAGCGTCAGGTTTTGGCGGCGCATCAATGATAACGATGATTATTGGTGCGTATGGAAGGGGATATTTCCGCTAACCATCACCGTATTAAACCCAGCAGACAACATTCCGCCCCATCTCGTGAAGGACATCCAAAGCCTCCGGGAACCAGACACCGCTTCAGAGCAGGATGCCTATTGAACCTATTTCTTGCCTGCGCGCAGGTCAGCGATGGTTTTGACGATGCGTTTCTGGCGCGTCTCGGCAGCTTTGGCGGCCTCAATGGCGAGGATGTAGCGCCGTTTGTTGCTGTAGGACAGCGTTTCAAAAAAGCGTTTGGCTTCAGCATCAGCGTTGAGCGCGGCGGCAAAGTCGTCCGGGATGGTGACTTCGCGCGGTTCGGTATCGAGTTCGATGATTACATCCAGCTCATCACCGCCGTTGACACCGGAATTGGCGCGATTTTCCGCGCTCAGGCTGCACATAAATACCCCGTCCATAACGGCTACGGAAGTGCGATAGGTATAGCCTTTAAGGGTGATGCGCACAGGCGGCTTCTTGCCCTGACCGAGACTTTCGACGATCTCTGGCGGAACCTGTATCCCACAGGTGTTCTTGCCTGTTTGCAGAATGGTGGTGTGAAACTGAGGCATGATGCACTCCTTACAATCGTTTATCGTGGTGACAGCACCGGACGGGCGATGCTGTTCTGGTTAAATTCTATCATTGGTAACAAGCGCGAATCTTCCAGCGCGGCTGTCCGGTGTCCCATTCCAGCCAGATAGCCCTGATCGGATGCGAAGGCCAGAAAATCCTGCATCGAGTTCTGACGAATGAGCATAACCAAATCCCAGCGTTCGTCCTGCGGCCCGATCAGAAACGAACCGCTGTCACCTAACAGCATGATACTGCCGCCCGTTTTTTCGAGAAAGGGCAAGGTATAGTCAATGTACTTCTGATAGGCCTCGCGCCCGGATATGCTCCCGGCTGGCGCTAATTCCGGTGTGGCGGAATAGTCAGCGGTGTCACGAAAGCGCAGCAGATTGAGCATAATGATCTCGCCCGGAATATTGCGTGAGAAAAAGGCTGCTCCGGCGGCTTGTGTCGGTTCAAAATAGGCTTCGGTCACTGGATGATTCCCTGTATTGTTCGGTTACTCGCTGATTTTACAGGGGCTACCCATATTCGACAATTGTGAAATTTGATATTCATCGAAAATCAATAAGGACACAGCACTGCTGTGTCCCTACAAAATCAGTTTTATACTGATGCTTGCTGAACAAGTTTCGCCAGCAGGTCATAATCTACGGCTTGACCTTGCAGGATTTTGATGGTCTTGCGATCTCCATTCTCGGATGATTCGAACAATCCGGCTGGAGGGGTAAGATTCTGCGCATTGAAAATCGTGAAACTCACCCAGCCTTTTGCGGTTCCGAGGACGCAGGCATATTTGCCGTTTTTCAGAAAGTGCGGCTTGCCATATTGCAGGCGTTCTTCCACATCCGGGATGGATTGCAGGACGATCTCGCGAATGTGGTTGCAAATTTCGGCCTGCCAGGGCTGGTTGATTTTCTGAATGAAGTCGCTAACCGCCTGATTCATGCGAAGAACTCCTTCAACACAGGCGCGATAACGTCCGCGGCAACATCATGACCCTGACCTGCCAGTGTGCGGCGCTGTGCGTTGGGGATGGCTTGCGCCAGCGCATCGGCTGTAACATGCATGAAGGGAGCACCTGCGCCACCATTAATGAGAATCGTCGGGATGTGGACAGCAGCGGCACGTTCAGTCGGCGGGTTGGCATCATCGCCCAAAACATACGCATCGTAAGCCAATGTGGGCGCTACGGCTTCGAACATGCCCCAGACGGGCGCTTGTTTCATGCCTGCAATCTGCTCGGCAGGTGTTCCGACATACTGCATAAAGAGGGCTGCTGCTTCTCCACGCTGACCTGCTGCCAGAGCAGCGCGAAGCTGTTTTCCGTAGGTGCTAAAAGCCTGTCGTGCAGCGGGATCACTGTTATAGGGCGGCTCGAACATCGCCAGTTTCGTGATTTTGCTGCCCAGCCGGAGAGTCGCTTCCAGAGCCAGCGCTGCGCCAGACGATGTACCATAGACATAAGCCGATCCGCCTGCTTCATTGATGAGGGCTTCGATATCCTCGACTTCACGTTCGACTGCATACGGCATAGTATCGCTGCTGTCGCCACGTCCCCGACGGTCATAAAAATAGACCGTGAAGTTGGCTGCCAGCAGTGCAGCCAGGCCGCTCATTGGCCCGAAGGCGCGGAAACATAGTGCGCCATCGACCAGAATCAGCGCG
Source organism: Aggregatilineales bacterium (assembly GCA_044226645.1). Lineage (GTDB taxonomy): Bacteria > Chloroflexota > Anaerolineae > Aggregatilineales > Phototrophicaceae > CFX2. The sequence goes on along the minus strand of JBGAGR010000135.1, from coordinate 13,888 downwards.
GGGCCGTTCCCTGATCGTTCGTAAGCGATTTTGGTACCATCTTTGGAAGTTACTGTAGGCATGTGGTTCTCCTTATAGGTGTTTGGTGAACAATTCGATCATAGGGCATTCGAAGGGTGGTGTATTGAACAAAAACGACATGGGTTTAGCGATTTTATGGATGTCGTTTTCATTCAAGACAGCGCCCTTTTAACAGTTTATCCTAGTCATGTTGATCGAGAGGACAAAAGGAGACTGCAACATGCGAAATTTAAACGCGGCACTGTTCATCACATTAGATGGTGTGGTAGAAGCACCCGGTGAAGGCGATACATCACTCCCCGGCAAACGTGGTTGGTCGATGCCCTTTACGAGTGATGAGGTTGGGCAGGTGATCGGTGGGGGCATGGCAACCAGCGATGCCATGCTGTTGGGACGCATAACATATGAGGGTTTTGCGGCCTTCTGGCCGACTGTACCCGAAGATGATTTTTTCGGCGGCTTCATGAACAACCAGACCAAGTATGTTGTCTCAACGACTCTGAATAAAGCGGAGTGGAAAAATTCACACCTCATCAAAGGAAATGTTGTCGAGGAAATCAAAAAGCTGAAGCAGCAGCCCGGTAAAGACATCAACACCGTTGGCAGCGGCACACTGGTGCGCTCGCTGCTGAAAGCAAATCTCGTTGATGAACTGCAACTGATGCTCTGCCCTGTCATATTGGGTGTCGGCAAGCGACTTTTTGACGGCGCAGATTTCACAAGGTCAATGAAGGTGCTGGAAGCCAGGTCGTTCAGTTCGGGCATGATTTATCTGCGTTTGCAGCCTGAAAAACAGGTATAACGTTCTCAAAAGGAAGGATATGAAATGGGGTCGGTGTTGTTATAGGCGCTGACTCCATTTTTATTTCACGAATAGCGCGGGTTAATCAGTGGATTGCTGAAGCGCGATTTTGATGTCTACGATGGGCGTTCCGTCGATGGCTTCCAGCGGCGCAACTTTCAGGCGCAGTCCATCAATTTCCAGTACGGAAACGCGGTGCAGGCCGATGGGATTGGGACGATGCGACGAACGGGTGGCAAATACGCCCGTCAGCGGATTGGTGAGGATATCGCGGGGGTGAACTTCCAGCACATCGCGCTGCGCCAGATGAAACCATGTCAGCAGCATGAGGTCATCACCCACTGCGATACCGTTGAGTCCCTGTGCTGCCGGAGCGAAAATCTCCAGCCACGCTTCCGGCGCGCCTTCGAAGCCCTGACGGGGAGCGTTTTCCAGACTGACCAGCTCGGAGCGGACAATACCTATCGGCTGAATGGTGAACGTATTCTCGCTCATGTGTCCTCCCTTATTAACGATACAGAAGCGGTGTGGCAGACGGTAAGCGGTGATGGGACATGGTGTGACGCATTTGTGCCAGCCTGTCGCGCAGCGGTTCGGGTTCTAGCGAGGGTGTGCTATACAAAAATCCTACCGGAGCGACCTCATCTTCACGCTTAATCTGAGCGGGGGTATAGCCAATCAGGTTCCTGAGCGCTCTGGTCATGTGCGGCTGATCGGCATAACCGGCCTCATAAACCGTATCGAGCAGCGGCATACCCTGTTTGAGCAAAGTCGCGGCTTGCAGCGCCCGTTCGATCTGACGGATACCGCCCTGTGTCAGGCCAGTGGTATGCAGGATACGGCGCTGCACCGAACGCAGTGAGAGATCATTCGGATGACCATGTATGGCACTATGCACCAGCGAATCATGCACTAACAGCCCTTCGCGAATGAGCCGCTTAACAAAGACATCGGCGTTGTCATAGGTGGGATATTCCCAGGCAGCGCCGTTCAGCCAGAACGATCTGCTCCCAGCTTCCGGCAGGTTGATAGCACTATCGACCAGATTTTTGGTTGGCAGGTGCGGCATATAGGTGCCGAACTTAAAAAAGATGCCAAAAAACTCGGCATCCTCCGGGCAGTAGGCTGGGGAGGCTTTGGTTTCCGGGCCGCGTATGGTCATCATAACCGAACCTCGGCAGCGGGTGACGACCATCTCCCAGTGACTCACGGCCAGTGACATAAAGGGAAGCGGCTCGGCACTGCTGTTGCGCCAAATCTGCTCGACAAAAGACGAGTCGGATGGTCTTGCTTCACGGTCAAAGGGTGAAATCATAGGCTGTCTCCGATTGGTACAGTTCAACCGTCCCATTATAGCACAAATCAAGCACATTTGTTCTCATCAGAATACTTCCAGATTAATCGCCTTCAAGCGGGATGATGTGTATAAAATGGCAAGCGGGTCAGGGGGAGGCGTACTGCCGGGCGGGTGTAATACCGAGGAAACGTTTCAGGGAACGGGTCAGATGCGGTTGGTCGAAATATCCGGCTTCAAAGACGGTATCGAGGATGGGAACACCCTGCTTTAAAAGCGCGGCGGCCTGTTGTGCCCGTTCGAACTGCTGGATATGACTTTGTGTTAAGCCTGTTGCCCGTAAGAAACGATGCCGTACTGTGCGCGAGGCCATGTCGGGCAGTTGATTTTGCAGCGCGGCATCGACAAGGGGATCGTAGGTTAATGCGCCATCGCGCACGAGCTGATCGACAAATGTATCCGCATTTTCAAAAGAAGGGACATCCCACGTGGAGCTGTTCAACCAGAAAGACTGCTGGCTGGCGGCTTCCGGCATGGCGATTTCCTTATCCATAAAGTTCTTAATGGCGAGATTGGGCATGAAGGTGCCGAGCTTGAATTTAATCCAGAGGATTTCCCCGCCAGCGCCCCAATTCGCTACACCCGCTGAGGTCAACGGCCCGACGACCAGCGGGTGCAGATTGCCATGCTCTTTCACAAAAACCATATGCCAGTGGATTTCCGAGGGACGAATCGAAGACCCCGTGCTGGTGGTGTAACCGTGTATGATTTTTTCCACATAAGGCGAGTCGGATAAGCGTTCTTTGGCAGTCAAACTCATGCAAGCGAGTCCTCAAATCGAATGAACATGATATGTTGAATTATATCACAAATCAAGCACATTTGTTCGTGTCAGGATTCATCTGCGAACGACAGTCCTTTTTCACTCATGGCTTTGCGCAGCGCAATAATCGCGTTGGGGCCAATGCCATGCAGCTTTTTGATGTCCGCGACATTCACGCTGGTTAATTGTTCGAGCCGCGAATAGCCTGCCCCTGCCAGTGCGCGCTGTGCAGGGGCAGCGAGTTTGGGGAAATCACTGTCGGGCTTGGCGTTTTTTGTCATGGTGCATAACTCCTTTTGCCTGAGTTCCAGGACACAGCAGTGCTGTTACAAATTTCTAAATCCTGTAGAGGCGGTTACTATTTTCCTGCACGTTCGTAGCGCAGGGCGACAACCCCGCTTTTAAGCGTTTTGGATTCCAGCAGCTTAAGCGGAATAGTACGATTGATGTTGGCAAAGAATGGCTTACCTTTCCCCAGCACCGTTGGATTGATGTTGAAGCGGTACTCATCGATCAGGTCAAGCTGCATGAAGGTCTGCGCCAGAGTAGTGCTGCCCAAAAACCAGATGTCTTTTCCCGGCTGCTGCTTGAGGGCGTTGATCTGCTCGGCGATGTTATCCTTAATCAGCAGCGTCTTCGGGTTATTGTTCCACTCGACCTTATTCAGCGTGCGCGAAACCACGATTTTCAGTGCGTTATCCAGATAGCGGGCGTGTTCGCGTTCAGCCGGGGAACTATCAGGATTTCCGGGCACCGTCAGCCAGTATCCCGCCATGAGATCATAGGTTTTGCGACCCCAGATGACCGCATCAGTCAGGTCATGCAAGGAATGGGCATAGGCTTCCAATTCGCTGTCGTAGGAAATCCAATCGAGTTCGTCGTTCAGCCCGGAGGCGAATCCATCCAGCGAGAGATGAATCATCGAGATAATTTTGCGCATGTTCAAGCTCCTTTACTTGTTGGTGGAACATAGGCATCATAGCCCAACCGGACAGGGGGTGTCTTGAACAAAATGGACAATTATTTTATGGCGCTAATACTGGCGATTTGAGCGGGGGTTTGCCCATAAAAACGCTTGAGCGCTCTGGTCATATGCGGCTGATCGGCGTAGCCTGCTTCATAAACCGCATCGAGGATGGGAATGCCCTGTTCCAGCATAGAAGCGGCCTGATGCGCGCGTTCGATTTGCCCGATAGAACCGGGAGTCAGGCCGGTAGCGCGGATGAAGCGCCGACGAATAGTGCGCGATGATACATCCGGCGATTGGTCATGCAAGGCCGTGCGCACGACAGGATCAACGACCAATATCTCCTTACGCACCAGACGGTCTACAAAAGTCTCGACATTTTCAAAATCGGGGAACTGCCATGCCGCGCCATCCAGCCAGAACGATCTTCCGGCGGCTTCCGGCAGCAGCGCGTCCTGATTCAGCAGATTGGTGACAGGCAGATAGGGCATGAAGATACCGTGTTTAAACTTCACCACCAGAAATTCGCTGCCCTCGAACTGATGCTTGAAAATGGCTTTGTTGGTCGGCCCTTCAACCGTGACTTTGACCCTGCCCTGATAGCTGTTGAGGAGCAGATTCCAGTGTGAATCGGCTGGACAGGTGGGGGAGTAATCGCGCTCAACATGACCACGCCAGATCATATGGATGTAAGGTGAGTCGGATGTTCTTCCCTCAAACACAGCGCTCATATTTCCACTCCCTGTGGATCAGTTCTGGTTGGTCGCAACCACATTTTTATGCAATTTTAGCACACTCCAATCAGAACACAAGTTCGTTTATATTAACGGTGGTGGTCATATGGTAAGTGATGGTGCTATGGCTTCATAAGCGGGCAAGACATGTCTTGCCCTACGAAAACGTAACCCGATTTATTCGTTTTTCGTAGTACCACTTACTTTGCAACCAGCACCACTGGTAGGGTGGTACGAATGTTCTGTGATGGGGTTACCTTTTGGTAAACTTTTCGGTGAGAAAATCCTAACGAACAGGATGTATCGTGTGCCTACAAAAAGTGGGTGATTTTATCCGGCCTGTCCATTAGAATAGATGCCAATCCGACCCACCCTTGGAGCATTTATTTGCCAGCCTTTGACTTTGCTGCTTTTCCGGTTCTGGAAAGCGAGCGCTTAATTTTACGAGAGATTGTCACAGCCGACGCGGAGGCGATTTTTCGCATTCGCGGCGATTATGAAGTAACCAAATACAACAGCGGTACGCCTTATGATACTGTCGATCAGGCTTTGGATTTAATCGCAGCGATGGCAGCGGCTTATCAGGACAAAGCCGAAATCCGCTGGGGCATTACGCTTAAGTCCGATCCGCATACAGTGATTGGCATGTGCGGCTTCAATTACTGGAATCGGCGCGATGCACGCGGCTCAGTTGGTTATGATGTGGTGCGTTCGCAGTGGGGAAAGGGTATTATGACCGAAGCGCTGCGGGAAGTCCTGCGCTTCGGCTTCGAACGCATGGAACTCAACCGCATCGAAGCGGACGCGGACGCGCGCAATGCAGGCTCGGCGCGGGTACTGATGAAATTGGGCTTCAAGCGCGAAGGCATCCAGCGTGAGCAGTTCTTCGAGGACGGCGCATTTCAGGACTTGGTGTTGTTCTCCCTGCTGCATCGCGAGTTTTTGATGCTTACAGAGAATAAGGAATCTCATGTCTCGTAAAGACAAACTCTTGAACAAAATACTGCGCGGGACATCCGACAAAAATGTTTTGTTTGCTGATTTATGTTTCCTGCTCTCTAGCTTAGGCTTTGACGAACGTATTCGCGGTAGTCATCACATTTTCAGCAAAGAGGGACTGGAAGAAATCCTGAACATACAACCGCGAGAGGGCGGTAAAGCAAAGCCGTATCAGGTGAAACAGGTGCGGGATATAATTCTCAAATACAAACTGGCAGAGGAGAACAAAGACAACGATGATACGTTATGAAATTATCATCTATTGGAGCAAGGATGACGAGGCTTTTATCGCTGAAGTGCCCGAATTACCGGGATGCATGGCAGATGGAGCGACTTATCAGGCGGCTCTAGCGCAGGCGGAAGTTGTTATTCAGGAATGGATTGAAACAGCAGTTGAGCTTGGTCGACCTATCCCGGAGCCGAAAGGGCGGTTGCTTTACGCATAATGGGCGGAGCTATTCTCAACATGATTACGGTAGCGATTGGCAGCGCGGTTGGGCTGCTGATCGGCAACCGTTTGGCGAAAAAGATACAGGAATCGGTGGTGACTGGTTTGGGACTGGTCACGCTGTATATCGGCATCAGCAACACAGGCGCGAGCAAGAATATCATCATTCCGCTTCTGAGCATTGCTTTCGGCGCGATGCTGGGCGAACTGCTGGATATTCAGTCAGGATTAGATCGTTTCGCGGGATGGTTGCAGAAGCGCTATGCGGGCAGGAAAACGCCGGATGCAAGTGAACCTGCTGAGGCTGTTTTGGATGATCCGCGCGCGCGCTTTATCACCGGTTTTGTCACGGCGAGTCTGGTATTTTGCATCGGGCCGCTGACCTTCGTCGGTTCGATACAGGACGGCATGGGATTAGCCATCGGCTTTCAGCAAATCGCCATTAAAAGTGTCCTCGATATGTTCGCGTCGATGGCTTTCGCGGCCAGTTTTGGTGTCGGCGTGAGCTTCAGCATCATCACGATTCTGGTGATACAGGGCGGCTTATCGCTGCTCGGTATGGCGCTCGGCAATTTCATGACCACGCCGATGATTAACGAAATGACGGCAGTTGGCGGCTTACTGCTGATCGGCCTCTCGCTCATTCTGCTGGACATCAAGAAGCCGCGCGTGGCTAACTTTTTACCCGCGCTGATTATCGCCCCGCTCATTGTGGCGGTGGCGACAGCCCTGGGCATCAATATTTATCCACTGTGACCTGCGCTTTCAAATCCTCCTTCATATCCGGTGGAAGGGCGTTCCAATGGATGTTGAGAATCGCGGCCTGTAAGCCGTACAGCATGTTCAGCGAGATTTGTTTGGGAAAAGCGGCTTTGAGGCGTTTATAAACCTCCACCGCGCCTAAGTCCTCGATCTCTTGCAGGGTGTGAATGCCGATTTCATGCAGCCAAAGCTGACTCTTTGGGCCGAGATTTTTTAGATCCGATACCGGTTTTTCCGACATAAACGCTTTTCCTCCGATTAACAAACGATCAGTCTATTGTCGCACGGTTTTGTGATAGCCTTATGTCAGCATTGCAACCATTTTCCGCTGAATCCGACTGTCAAGCACTCAGGTGCTTCAAGCTGTGCTTCTACGCTGTCGCGCAGATTGGAGCATATCGGATACTGTATGCTCAGGTTAACTGCGTGGAGGAATGTTATGCAACGACGCACCTTTGCAGTCATCGCGGTGGCTGCTGGTTTAGGCTTAGGAGCTGTAGGCGATTTGCTGTTTTACGGCAAGCAAATCGGTGTCTCATTTCCGATTTTCGTGATTCTCTCGCTAATCGTCGTGCTGGCCTTGACTGGCCCGGCAGGTCAGCGGTTACGGATGCGGAATCTATGGCCGGTTATCCCGATCCTGTTTTTCGCAATCATGGTGGCGATACGGGCAGATTGGCAGATCGTCACGCTGGATGTGATGGCGGTCACGGCGTTAGGTGGATTGGTACTGCACTATCTGCCGTTATCGCGTCCGATGGACGAAGATTCGCTGGCACAGCACAGCATCGGTGTAATCGAAACCGGGTTCATGATCGTGCCAAGTGCGATGGTTGAAGCGGCTGATTCATGGAAATGGGCGCGTGAGCGTCGTCGGAACGGACTCGGTAATGTGGCATCAGCCGCGCGTGGGTTGATATTCGCAGCTCCGGTAGTGCTGGTGTTTGGCGTGCTGCTCGGCTCGGCAGATGCGGTTTTCGCCAAATACGTCGACAATACGATGAACTCCATCCTGCATATCTTCGGCATTCAATACCTGGCTGATACCGTCGGACAGGGGATGCTTACGATGGGGCTGGCAACCGTCGCGACAGGTGCGATTGGCTATGGTGTCTGGCGGCGATCCCTGCAAAAGCAGCAAGAAGCGATCAGCGATGACGAAGAAGCCGAAGCAATTCCGGCGCAGGAGAAGCGCAAACCGGGCTTCAAACTGAGCATGATTGAAGGCGGGATTATCCTCGGCAGCGTTGTCGCTTTATTCGGCGTGTTTGTGATGATTCAGTTCGCCTACTTCTTCGGCGGACGGGCGACGCTGGATGTGACTGGACTGACCTTCGCGGAATATGCGCGGCGCGGCTTTTTTGAACTGCTGGCGGTTTCGGTGCTAACGCTGGGACTCGCGCTGGGACTCGATCATGTCACCATCCGGCAGGAAAAGCGCGAAAGCCGTTTGTTTCAAGTGCTGGCGCTGATGATGGTCGGCTTAACCACCGTGATGCTGGTTTCGGCGGCACAGCGCATGTGGTTGTACGAGGAAGCCTTCGGGTTTACACAATTGCGCGTGTATACGCACATTTTCATCGCGTGGTTAGGCGTACTGTTCGGGGTATTCGCGCTGTCGCTGTTCAGAGTGCGCAAGAATATCTTCTCGCTGGGGATGCTGCTGGTCATCATTGGCTATCTGACCACCATGAACCTGTTGAATGTCGATGCCTATATCGCGGAACGCAATATCGCGCGTTATTACGAAGGACAGGGACAGCAGGAACTCGACATCCGCTTCCTGAATATCCTCTCAGCAGATGCGCTGCCCCAAATTCAGGCTTTGTATCAACAATCGCCAAATGACTCGACAGTGCATGACTGGTCGGGGCAGTGGTTGGCTGGACAACTTCACACGCTGGATGATGATCGCGTCACTGACAGCAGCACCATTTTTTCGCTCAATGCTGCCCGGCAAAGTGCCTGGACACAACTGGACTTGATGCGTCGCAGTTTACCGGATTTTGAACCGGGTAAATACTCGTGGATATACAACAGTGAGTATGATCAACGCGGGGATGGATGGTAGGAGATTGTTGCTGGGCGGGTCACAGACCCGCCCCTACAGGAAATGATAATCTGGGGCTTATGATGCCCGATTGGGTTCGTAGCGCAGGGCGATCACGCCGCTGAAATTTTGTGTGTCGATCAGTTTGAGTTTGGTCATGGCGTTCTCCGCGCTGAAGAGGCGTTTGCCGCCCCCGACGACGACGGGATACACCAACATGCGATACTCATCCACAAGGTTATTTTTCGTCAGGAATTGGGCGAGGGTTGCGCTGCCGTGAACGGTGATATTGGTGCCGTCTTCCTGCTGTAGTTTCTTGATTGCTTCAACGATGTTGCCCTTAATCAGGCGAGAGTTATTCCACTCGACTTTATCCAGCGTTGTTGAGACCACGTATTTGCGCACACCGTTGAAATAATCCGCTCCCGGATCATCCGTCCGTCCGGGCCAGGCTTGCGCGAAGCCTTCATAAGTCACACGTCCCAGCAGTAGTGCATCGCTGGATAGGGTCTCCTCGGCTTTGAAGTTCGCGATCTGGTCATTCCAATAGGGAGCCGACCAGGCGGGATTTTCCATGACTCCATCCAGTGATATAAAGGTGGTGACGACGATTTTTCTCATTTTCATACTCCCTTGTTGATTGATTTAACGGTTATATCATATCGCATACTCAACCACAGGGTCTTGTAAAAAAGGGACATTCACTTGCTGATACGCAGGATTTGGGCAGGCGTTTGTCCCAAAAAGTATTTGAGCGATTTGGTCAGGTGCGGTTGATCGAAATAGCCGAGTTGAAAAACGGTATCGAGGATAGGAACGCCGCGTTTGAGCAGATCATACGCTTGATGCGCGCGTTGGATTTGCTGGATGACTTTGTAGGGTAGACCTGTCGCTTGCAGAAAACGACGGCGGATCGAGCGGACGGTCAGGTCAGGCGTATAGCCTTGAAGCACATCATTGACCAGCGGGTCATAAACGAGCAAGTCGTCGTGAATCAGACGATGGATGAAGGAATCAGCATTTTCAAAGTTGGGCATTTCCCATGAAGAACCATGCAGCCAAAAGGATTTACTGCTGGCATCGGGAAGATGAATTTCGCTGTCGACCAGTTTGGCGAAAGGAATATGCGGCATGAAGGTGCCGAGCTTGAAATTGATGCCGAAAAATTCCGCGTCGAGCGGGATTCCAGCGGGTATGGCTCTGGTTTCCGGGCCGCGCATCGTCACGGTTGTGTGACCTTTTTGCTTCGTGATGACCATGCTCCACTGGCTTTCCGCAAGGGAGGTGAAAAGAACGCCACCCTGATGCCGGGTATGCCAGATCACATCTACAAACGGCGATTCGGAGGGACGTGCGTCGAAATCGAAGAGAAGCGTGCGATCTCCGGGCGATTGTTCCATTTATTTTGAGAAGCGCAGGGCAGAACGGGCACGCAGCCGCGCGGCCTCTTCTTCACGATTTTTGGGCGGCGCGTTGGTTTCCAGCGAATCGAGCAGCGTTTGAGAGATGGCGGCTATCGCATCCACAGCAGCATTGAAAGCGGCTTCGTTGGCTTTGGACGGTTTATTGAAGCCGCTGATTTTGCGGACGTATTGCAGGGCAGCGGCGCGAACTTCGTCATTATTAACGGGTGGTTCGAAGTTATAGAGGTTTTTGATGTTACGGCACATAGGGCGAGTCCTTGGTGGTTAGTTATTCGTGGTTAGTTTTTGGTTCAAGGTTTTGAGGGCGAACGCGCGCGATAAAACACATTCCACCTAATGCTAGTTTAATACGGAACGGGCGTTCTGGTCAAGTTGTGAGGAACGGTTTAGTGTGGATGGTTTACGCCGCAGTTTTCAGCACGCGCAGGGCACGCAGCGTCACCCATTTGTTGGGCTGTCTTTTGGCTCCGAAATCGACCCAGGCTTTCCCGGTATAATCGTATTCCAATGTCCAGCGTCCCTGAGCGTCCTGTTTTTCACGGATCATGTTCAAAGCATTCGCCAGACGCGGATCGCTTCCACAGCCTAAGGCGCACAAGGCTTCGGCATTTTGCAGCAGATCGGTGACATAAAATACCGGGAAACCAAACTTCCACCAATTTCCGCTGGGTTTATCGCTGTATCCCGAAGGGTAGTCTGCTAATGCCGGATCAGTACTGAACAGAAAGTCGATTCCCTCCTCGATTGCTCGATTGATAAGCGCTGTGCGGCGTTCCTTTGGCAATTTACTGAAGGCCAGCATAACTTTGACCCCGCCCCAGGCACAGGGCAGTTTATCATTGGAGCCACAGGCGAAGCGTGGCCCACATTTGCCTGCGTAATAACGCACTGCTGCCTGACGATCATTTTTTGGCGCTACACCTTCACCCGTCAGGCTTCGTGCCATCCAGTCAAAAGCATTTTTAAGGCGCGGGTCATCGCAGCCGAGATCCAACAATGCCGCACACAGGTTGCCCTGTAAACAATCCGCAGTGCCGGAGGGCAATCCGTTTACCGTAAATTGTCCGCTCTCCGCCAGCGCATTATCCAGCACATAAGCACAGGCCTGTCCAATGCGTTCATCCTGCGAGGCGGATGCTCCCAGTTGAGCGAGTGAGATGACTGACCAGACGGTTCCACGATATTTGGGGTAGTACCCCGCACCGGGTTCGACCCAATAGCCTTCGGGTTCCATTTTAGCCAGAATCGCGGCGATGGGGCCTTTGACATGGGCTTGCACACGGGCAACCTTGAGTTCTTCGTCATCTGGCGGACAATCCAGCAAATCACGCAAGGTGAGGTAACGTATGCCGGGATTATCTTCCTCTAATAACCAATCGAGCACATCGTTTGCGAGCAGGTTTTGCGCGTTCACAGTCACATCTCCTACAAACACATCAAACCCCACCCCAGTATAAATTTTCTTGCTGGTGCAGCGGTAGTGTGCAAGGTCATTGGGTGTGTATGAGGAAAAGCAGATTCGACTGTTCAGCTTGACAGGCCAGCTTCAGGTGGTATGGGTATACAGGGCGGCGATGCTTTGCGCGATGTGCAAAACTTTCTCGCGGAGTTCGTGCGGTTCGAGGACTTCGACCTGTGCGCCACAGGTCAGGACGAATTCGCAGGCTTCCTCGATCACTTCGAAATCGACTTTGGCGCGTATCCAGCCATCTGGCGCGGGTGGGTCGGCATGTTGCAGACGCGAGTAGCGGGTATAACGGAGGCGCTCGATTACGGCGGGAAGGGCGCGAATCACGGCGGGATAGCGCGGCAGATTGGCCTTAAATTCGATCTTCGACTGCTCCCAATAAGCGGCGAGATCGAAGCCATCCGGGCGAGCGCAGGGCGCTGCTGTGATGCTGGCGGACTGTACCCGCGAGACACGGTAGGTGCGCAGTTCGCCAGCAACCCCGGCGACCAGATACCACAGACTGCCTTTAGCCACCAATCCGAGCGGGTCTACGGTGCGTTCGACAGTCGTTTCGTCGCCGCGCTGATAGGTGATGATGAGCTGGCGCTCCTGCCAGATGGCTTCCTGAATGATGGGCAGTGCGCTCACATTTTCCGCGCGATGAAACCAGCCTGCCCCGTCGATATGAATGCGCTGGCGGGTGAATTCGGCATCACCGCGCCGAGATGATGGCAGCGAGGCGAGTAATTTGATCAGCGCGCTTTCGTAGGCTCCACGCATCCCCAGATCACTGAGCCAATTGGAAGGCATCGCCGCGAACAAGGCTTGTATTTCGCTCTCGTTCAAGCCCGTTAGACGCGAGCGGTATTCTTCCAGCAGCGACCACCCGCCGCCGATGCCGCGCTCCGCAATGACCGGAATCCCGGCTACACTGAGCGCATCCATGTCACGGTAAATGGTGCGCTCGGAGACTTCCAGACGGTCAGCCAGTTCCCCGGCGGTCACGCGCTGGTCAACCTGAAGCGAAAAGAGGATGGAGAGCAAACGATCAGCACGCATGAAAAGTCCACAGTCTACAGTCGATAGTCAAAAGTCTAAAATGGAATTCTAGCCGCACATCGACATTGTAACCGGGAAATATGACAGCGTGTGTCAGGAATTATTCGTAGACCTCCAGACCTTCCGGAACGGGTTCGGGATGGCCTTTTAAGCGTCCACGCGCATCGCGGATGGGGCCAGCATGAACGGGCAGCACTTTTTGCGTCGCTTTGGCTAAACCGAACAGCGGCATATTGCCGTAGAGGGCTTCGTAGCGCCCCGGTTCAACCGCATAAGTTTCATGCCATACGCCGACAGTTCCATCGGCATAACCGATTTCACGGTTGAAGCGCCGCCACGCTTCCAGATGTGGATCACTTTTGTCACGGGCGAAGCGCTCCAAATCCTCAAAGGAGCGCCAATACGAAACCAGAATCGTGGTCAGCGGGAAGAAGCGGAAGAACTGCTCTCCGCCCAGATAGCCTTTTTCGGGGTGTGATTGCAGGACGTTGAGCATTTGCGGGAAGGCGTTAGCGACCTGCATCCATTTGCGGAAGGCGAAGAATTTATTGACGCGCATCCCCACCAGAAAGACGACGAATGATTGGTCAATTTGTGTCGTGTAGCGGTCATTGATAACAGCAGACATCGGATCAATCTCCTTCAAATTGAATATGTTACATCTCATATAGGACTTGTCGTATATAGGATCAAACGCATGGTATAATCGACTGAGGAATTTGTCAATTACCCAGGACTTTAGTACCATGTCTTTGCAACACGCGATTCTTGGCTTCCTGCAAATTCAACCGATGACGGGATACGATCTCAAGACTAGCTGTTTTGATGATAGTATTTCGCATTTCTGGCCTGCCGATCAGGCGCAGATTTACCGCACTTTGGATAAATTGGCGGAACAGGGTCTTGTCGAGAGCAAAATGGAGTACCAGGACGAGCGTCCCAATCGTAAGGTTTATTCAATCACCGAGGCAGGACGAGCCGAATTGGCTGGCTGGCTCAAGACGGAACAAGCGCTGCCGATTCATCGAGAACCGTTCCTCGTGCAGCTATTCTTC
>JBGAGR010000134.1:0-20344 GCA_044226645.1 Aggregatilineales bacterium | reverse complement strand
GTCGATTTCCCGGCCTTTACGGGTTACGTGACCGCGCAGCTTAAAATGCCGGAAGGGATTGCTGTGCCGATTCTGAAAGCCATGCGCGTGGTCGATCAATTTTTCGTCCGGCTCGGCTTGCTGCATAATACCGGGGTCATCCTCTACGCGCGGAAATGATGTCATGAGCGAAACACCCAAATATCATCTCGAATCCATTTTTGACCCGACAAAAGCACATCCTGACGACGCGCACAGCATCCTGATGCGGCTGATTCCCGAAGGCGCGAAAGTGCTGGAATTGGGCTGCGCCTCCGGGTATCTTTCCGGCTACATGGAGCAAAAACGCGGTTGTCGTGTGACCGGGCTGGAAGCCGACCCGGTAGCAACTGCTATCGCCGCACAGCGATGCAGTGAGGTCTATACCGTTGATCTGGATGCGCCGGACGCGCTGGACTGCGCCAGAGCCAGTGCCCCCTATGATGTATTATTCGCGGCAGCGGTACTGGAACATCTGAAATATCCCGAACGGCTGCTGACGACTGCCCGTGAACTGCTCAAACCCGATGGGCGCATCATCATTTCGCTGCCCAATATCGCGCACTGGTCGATCCGGCTGAGACTGCTGATGGGGCGCTTCGATTACGAGGATTACGGCGTGATGGATCGCACCCATTTACGGCTGTATACGCTAAAAACTGGACGCGCTTTGCTGGAAAATCTGGGATTTCCGGTTGAGCAAACCCTCATCGCCGGAAGTGCAGTGCAAAATGCGTTAAATGGATGGGCACGTTCATCAGGACGCGCCGCGCCACCGCTGATTCTGCCGAATTTGTTCGCCTACGAATTGATCTACGTCGCCCGTGTGAAATGAGTCACGATGAATAATCCGCCAACTTTTAGCGCCCGTTATGACAGCACCCGCGAAGCCTGGGAGCATATCTGGGACAGCGCTTCTGTCGAACGTGAATTGGAATTGATGCAGTCGGCGCGGGCGAAAGAAGCTCTCATGCGCTGGTCAGCCTATCTTTCGACAGAAGGCGTGATTCTGGAAGCCGGGAGCGGATTGAGCGCGGCAGTCATCACCCTGCGAAAAATGGGTTATAACGTGGTCGGGCTGGATTATGCCGCCAATGCGCTTCACATTTCGCATCAATATGACCGGACTCTACCTTTGAACGTGGTCGGGCTGGATTATGCCGCCAATGCGCTTCACATTTCGCATCAATATGACCGGACTCTACCTTTGCTGGTGGGCGATGTTCACGCCCTGCCACATGCTGAAAATTCGCTGATGGGGTATCTCTCGTTCGGCGTGCTGGAACACTTCGAACACGGCATGATGCCCGCTTTACACGAGGCGTATCGTGTCCTCGCTCCCGGCGGAATTATGGTGCTGACGATTCCCTATCCCAATGTGGTCTACAGACTCATCGAATGGCGACGCAAGCAGGCCAATCAAAGCGTGCTAAATGATGATGAGTTTTATGAAAGCCGCTACACCCGCGATCAACTCTGCAAAAATGTGACCGACGCAGGTTTCGAGATTCTGGAAGCCTCACCGCTCAGTCATGCTTTTACGCTGTGGGGATTGGGCGGAATCTTCCGGGGCAAGGGCTACTACGAAACCAGCTTTTTAGCCGATGCACTCGGTGCGTTTTTGAAAATCGTCCTGCCCTGGCCTTTCAATTTCAGTACATTGGTCGTCGCCCGGAAACCTCATAACCCATAGCCTCATTCCGCAGAGGCAAAGAGAAGATTCAACGCAATCCCGCAGGGAGGCTGCGCACAGACGCGAAGAAGCAAAGACGCAAAGGAAAGCCGCAGAGAAAATCATGCGAAGGAGATGGGGAGGCTGTTGTGCTGCGATGCGTACCAGGCGAGGGCAGCGGCGATAACCAGATCGTCATGCAGGCCGGGTGGAGCCGAATAGCGATAGCCGCCAGCGGGTAAGCGCTCCATCGCATAAACCGCCAGTTCATTGAGCAGATTCTCGTCCGGCAGGAGGGCGATGTCACGGCGTTCAATCGCCAGCGAGAGCGATTCGATCAGCGGCGGTTTGCTGGTCGAAGTGGTGACGAAGGGACGAATGGGCAAGCCTTCCGCCTGAAGCGCCTCGATATTGGGCGACCCGATGCTGTTGGATTCGGCATAAATCACGGCGGGCTGCCAGCGATCACACAAGGCTTTCAGGCGACCCCGTTGCAGTGACCAACTGACCTGATTGAAGCGGTCAATCGCCACGATGGCGCGGCGCTCGACATCCATCACCACCATCGCCGTATAGTCGTTCTCGCGTCCCCAATCGAGGCCGCAGACATAACGCACGCCGGGAATCGGGAAAGCATCCAACGGGGCGGTAGCGGCTTCGCGGATACCCCGGAAAACCTGTCCGGCATCGTCGGTGAACTCGGCCTGATATTCCTCAATCCAGATGCGCTCCGGTGTTTCGGCGTGAATCGCGGCGAGTTCTTCCGGCGCGATGAGCGGATTCTGCGAGGTGGGATAGTGGAAGGATCGCCAGTTGCGTTTGGTGCCGAGTTCAGATTTGTCAAAAGCCCTCACCCCCTGCCCCTCTCCCTCATCCCAAAGGGACGCTTCGCAGGGGCGAGGGGAGATAAAGGCGGGCGCATCCTCACCCCCTAGCCCCCTCTCCACTGCGTAGCGAGGGGGAACCGGAGCGGTTTTTGGGGTGGATTTTTTCCGTCCCAGGAGATAGAGACGATAAAACCAATTTCTGCCGTTGGGCGACGAGAGAAAGAGGGCGCGGCCTTGACGTTCGACCAGCATGGGGCGCACGATTTCAGGCCAGATGTCGGGCGGCATGAAAGCAGCCTCGTCCAGCACGACGAAATCCAGACCCGCGCCGCGCAGATGATCGGGCGTGTGGGTGCTGTGAATCGCCAGCCAGCCGCCGCCGGGGAAATCCATGCGCAGGTCGGATTCGCTGATCTGCACGCCGGGAACATCGCGCACAGCGCTTTTGAGTTCGCGCCAGACATGATCCGCCATGTCGTAGGTGGGAGCCAGCCACCAGCAGGCTTTATCCTTATCATAGGCACGCAGCAGAATCGAACGGATGCCCAGCGTGGTTTTGCCGAAGCGTCGTCCACAGACCACCACGCGGAAACGTACCCCGCTGTTGATAACTTCATTCTGCTTCTCATGCAGCTTCGGCAGATGTAAATCCTTAGTCCGCTTCTCGGTCTTCGTCCGTTTCGTCATCCGGTTCCTGTCCTTCCGAATCAGCTATGCGATAAATGACTTCTTCCTCTTCTTCTGCCGCAAGCTGGGCGCTGAGTTTGATGATGCGGTCAATAAGACGCGCTAAAGCAATGACCCTTTGCGCAAGCGGGGCATCATGAATAGCAGGTGCAATGGATTGGACAAGGCGATTGGCTTCTTCCATCATGCCACGCTGCAAGTTACGTAAGGCAGCTTCATCATCGGCGGAAAGTACAACCGGGCTTGGCGCTTGGCTTGTTGGCGTTGGCATTTTTGATTTGCTAACGGTCAAGGTTGGGCGATATTTTTGCTGCCAACGGAGCAGCGTTCGATTTTGGATACCTGTTTGGAGTCTTGCGCGAGTCAAGTCCCCACCAACAGCTTCCAGCACGTCTAGCGCTTGCTGTTTTTCGTCTTCGGAATATACGCGAAAGGCCATAGAACCTCCTTGAACTTTACCCCACCCCCAGCCCCTCCCCACTCGCAAGCTCCTGGAGAGGGGAGGAAGAGAGGCAATATTCGGGTATAGACAGCATAGCACACTTGTTCTTCGAAAAAGCTACCTTTTGGTAAACTTTTTGGTAACTTTTTTTCGGGCGAGTCGCTAACGGAAATGAGGCGGGGGGATTGTTAAGAGGGTTGGTGGATGGGGTGGTATTCGGTTAGAAGATAATTGTAGGAGTGTTATAAGTTGGTAGTGATTGGTTGTTGGTGGGAGGGTAAAGGGACATTTCTGCCCCTTTCCAGATAGGATTATGAATTCTTTTTAGTGAGAAGTGGTTTTTCGGTCACAAGGTCATAGCCAACGGCTGCGCTGAGTTCTTTAGCCTGTTTGTTGAAAAGTCTAGCGACTTCCCAAACAATGTTCATCGCCATCTCTACCGTGACCGTTTCCAGATCATTGAGGCGTTCTGCTGCTAATTCTTCGGCTAGGCGTGTGTAGATGAGGGGATAATTTCTTTTCTATCGTTTCAGACGCTCACTACCAATTTGGGCAAGCCATTGTTTTAGGGGTTCAGCTTTTGGAGAAGGAAGTGACATAATCAATCTTAAAGCTTGTCGGTCATTAACTACTTCTGTTAAGTATTGTTTTCCATCACCCGCAAGCAATTTGAGCTTACTATAATCGGCGTAATCTAAATTGCCCTCATTTTTCAGATGTTTCTTGATATTGTAGTGAAAATTTTTGGCTTCCTTCGGGCTTAAATCTAACAATTCTGCGATTATATCTACTGTGCTGTAATACCACTGCCCCTCATGCTGTATCTTACGAATTCTCTCGTTGTTCACGAAATCTGGAATCATAGTTTTGTTCTAGTGGAATCTCGATCATTTCCACCCCTAAGCCGATACAGCATTTTTTGGCATATCCATTAAATTCATTTTGATATGCTGCTATGGCCGGAAGCGCAGATACATTATACTCTTGACAATAACATAAAACTTGGCCTATTGCTGCATAGAAGCTGCCTTCAGAAAGAAAAGGCTTACATTCAATCACGTAAATTCGTTTCTCAAACTCTGCTATTATGTCGATAGTTTTCCCAGATGGAACTCTGACATGATGAAGTGTTTGCCAGCCTTTAGCTTGAAGAGCAGTAATAACAATAGGATGAAAAATTTCGACCTCGTATTGTTTTGACTGATTATTTCTCTGATTTCTGTGGTATCGATTCACTTCCAGCAATCTCTGAAGCATCTGCAATCCTTCCAGATTGGTAAAATCAGTGAAACGAAGTTTCCCGTCAAAGGATGATGCCTTAAGCTTAGTAGTATTCGGTATATATCTCTTGCTTTTATTCAGATGGTTTTTTAAAACATGATAGCAATTTTGGGCACTGAAGTGATCTATATCATGAAACACACTCACAAAATCGATTATGCTGTAATACCATTCGCCATCAATCCATTCCTTACGAATACTTCCATTGCTGGGGTCGAAAGAGAATTCGATCATTGAGTTAATCTCCTCACAAGAATACTATTTATTCAAGTATACTTGAATTTTAAGTATTCATCAACCACGGATTTTAAACAATATAAGGTAGCCGCGTTTTCCGCCGAGGTAATAAGACATGCGAGGGCGCTTCGCGAAGCGCCCCTACCAGACGCAATTCATTCCCTGTTTTTAGGATTCTCCGATATTATTATTGTTATTAGAGACGGATAGAGCGAATCCAGTGAGGGAACGGTGATGCAGATCGAGAAAACGGTGTTCATCAGCTACCGGCGGACAAACGCGATGACGGCGCGGGCGGTGTATCAGGATTTGACGCAGCATGGTTATGACGTGTTTCTGGATTACAACAGTATTGATTCGGGGGCTTTTTCACAGATCATCCTGAACCAGATTGCGTCACGGGCGCATTTTGTGGTGATATTGACACCGAGTGCGCTGGAGCGCTGTGCAGAGCCGAACGATTGGCTGCGGAAGGAAATTGAATACGCGCTGGAAACGAAGCGCAATATTGTGCCGTTGATGTTCGAGGGATTCGATTTCAAAGCGGTGCAGCAGTATCTGGTGGAGAAACTGGCGGTGCTGCCGCAATACAATGCGCTGAATATCCCGGCGGATTATTTCGATGAGGCGATGGGACGGCTGCGGACACGATTTTTGAATAAGCCGCTGGACGTGATTTTGCATCCGACGACGGCAGGGGACAGGGCGGCTGCGGCTAAGGCACAGGCGAATGAAGTGGCAAGGCCAAATGTGCTGCCAGAGGAATTGACAGCGGAGCAGTGGTTTGAGCGAGGATTAGAGAAATGCCGTCGTGGACAGCCACGCGAGGCTATTCAGGATTTAACTCATGCGGCTGACTTAGAGCCAGATTGGCCAGATATCTATTTCTGGCGTGGACGTGCATACCTAGCATTGGAAAATGAACACGAAGCGTTGAAGGATTTCCTTTGGGCCGTCGATTTGAAACCAGACATGCGATTAGTCAATCTAGTTCAAAGTCTCATTCATTCGCTTAGGGGCAATCATCAGCAGGCGTTGGCAGAGGCGGAAGCTGGCGTACGTAGTAACCCACAATACATTGAGGCGATTTATCGACGAGCCTATGAACGCCATTGCCTGAAGGACTATGCTGGCGCAATTGCTGATTACAGCGAGGCAATCCTGATCAATCCACAATATGCCAACGCCTACTATAACCGGGGAGATATTTACGAGAAAACAGGCAAATTGAAGCAGGCGAATGCAGATTACTGGCAATATATTAATTTGGGGGGAGAAGATGCAGAGGAAGCGCGCAAGCGGATACGCGAGAATGAGGCGGAGATGCGGAAGGGGAAGTGATGTTTGCCACCGCAGGCTAAAGCCGTGCGGCTACGATCCAGACAAGGGCACTGAAGGCGCTGGGGAGGAATCAGGGGAATGGGTGGTGATCGGGTCAGGGATGAAATTTGGAATGTAAGATGAGGGCGTGGCGTTCCAGAGGGCGTATCGCGATACACCCCTACGACGGCGAGAGTGTGCAATCCGGGGAGGGCGATGCAGCGCAGCGCCCCTACTAGTAAACGATCAGGCTATCAGGCTCATTACCGGGGGCGGGAAACGGTGACATTCAAGGCTTGATTACCCGTGATGTTCTGGAAGTCTTCGCCAAAGATGTCGGTACCGCCGCTCATGCGACGATTGCCTTCAAAAAGCAGTTTGCCAGTCGACGTATCTTTGACGCGCAGCCAAATCCAATCATCGGCTTTCAGACCGAGTGGGTCGAGTGCATCTGTCGTTATGGAAAAGCGTTTTCCGTCGGTCTTGGCTTGGATGTCGATGGTGAATTCACGTACCATGCGGTATTTCCTTATTTTCTGCGGCGCTTACATCCGCAGGCGGTGGTTGCATTGGTTCACGTCCGGAACCGCATCGGTTGTATGTTTGGGGGGACTGTCATTATGGAAGCTGCGTCATACTTATCCACTATAACACGCCTCGTCAAATAGGCTGTGGGCGGCGTTCGAAAGTGGAAAGAAAATTGATTCGGGAGGTTTAATGCTTTTTAAGAAATTAACGCGGATAAAAACCTCACCCCTAGCCCCCTCTCCATACATAGCGAGGGGGAACAAGGCAGTGATTTTACCCCGTATTTAAAAGTGAAAACGCATAAGCCGTGCGGCTACGATCCAGACAATCTGAAGGCGCTGGGGAGGAATCAGGGGGAGTTGGTGGTCAGATGGTCAGGGATGAAATCAGGGACGTATACGAAGGCGCGGTGTTCCATGAGGGAGGCTCCACACCGAAGCGCCCCCACAATATCCGATTTGTGTGCTGCATTGGTGCTTGCCATCACGTACTTTGCAACATACATCGGCAGAGGAATAACCGAAAGCTGCGCTCATCCGCAGTGGAGGAGGCCGAACTGTTTGATGTCCACGAAGCGACCCTGCTCCCAGCACTTTTCGCGCCAGATGCCCTCCAGTTTGAAGCCGTTACAACAATCATTTATGTTATGATAGGAGTAGATGAAGGGTTGGAGGTATGTGATGGTTGTTCGGGACGGTGAGCGAGTGCGTAAAGAAAGCATCCACAAAGCGGTAGATGAACTTCCGGTGGAAAGTCTGACTGAACTTGCATCCTTTATTGACTATCTTCAATACAAATCGAAACCTCATACCGAGGGGACAAGTCCGCTGCGCGAGATGTATGATGCGTTTGCCCCGGTACGAGAAGCGGTTGACGCGATGGGGCTGAGCGAGGCGGAAATTGATGCGATTATTGATGAGACGATAGATGAAGTTCGCGGTGAAGGGCAGGATTAAGAGTCTGCGTCAGAATAGCGAAACACGAACAAATAACTTCTCTCTTATCTTCAGGTAGTCAATACATAGATTCTTTGAGGTTTATGTGGGCGATTTGATACGAAAAATACTTTGGAGTATTCTGCCGAGTATCCATCAAAAATCTATATGGACAAAGAACGAGGAAGATATAATTACCCTCTTTAAACAATACTTTCTATTGAATCGAACAACTGAAGATGAAGTTGAAACTTTTTTAAGAAATAAACATATCTCGTTTAATACCACAAAACAGAATACTTCGATAAGCCAATCATCCGATGAGATTAGAACCATTTTACCGGGGCCTCCTATTTGGAGAGGGCTGTTGCCATATGGGTCGCATTATGATGTCCAATTGCAATTCACAGACAACGTGTTGCTAAACATAAAAGTTGTTCTCGTTGAATACCATTTGTAATAAGCAACTATGCTATGTTACCCTAAAATCGGGTCTGCCAGATGGTGTTCCTATTTCTCGAATTCGCGGCGGAGGAGGCCGAACTGCTTGATGTCCACGAAGCGGCCATGCTCCCAGCACTTTTCGCGCCAGATGCCTTCCAGTTTGAAGCCACATTTGAGCATGACGCGCTCGGACGCGATGTTGCCATCGGTGCAGTCGCCCTGGATGCGGTGGACATCGTAATTATCGAAGCACCAGCGAAGCATGGCGCGGGTGGCTTCGGTAGCATAACCCTTCCCCCACAGGGAGGGCAGGAAATGATAGCCAATATCGACGTGGCGGTCTGAGCGATCCCATCCATAAGAGCCGCACATGCCGATGAGTTTATCGTCGCCGAGCAGGGTGATGCCCCAATTGACACTTTCGTGATCGTCATAGAGTTTGTTGAACCAGTTGATCATGTCGATGGCTTTTTGGTGGGTATCGACGGGCGGGTCGTTGAGAAAACGCAGGACTTCGAGCGAACCGAAGAGCGCCATAATTTCGGCGGCATCATCGACATGGAGTTGACGAAGGCGCAGGCGCTCGGTGGTGATGATGGGGAAAGTGGAGAAGTCGAAGGTCATAAGATAGTTGTTAGCTGTTAGTTGTTGGTTGTTAGTTTCAGAGGGAGATGAACCCCTATCCCCAGCCCTTCCCCCGCACGCGAGGGAAGGGAGCCAAAAGTCAGACTGTTATCTCAACTCGGCTTGTTACTCGCATCGGACGATTGATCGGCAGCGCCTGAAGCCTGCTGCGATGCTGTGTCCGTTTTAGCGGGAGCCTGACGGGCGGCCTGCTCATCCGGTGGGCGGGCGGCGGCACGCAGGTTGGTGATCTTGTTGAGCAGATCGAACCAGAAGGGGGCACCCTGTGACACGGCGAAGCCGGTTATCAAAATGCCGATTATTTTCTTAACCAGCCACCAGCCGAAATTTGCGTCGCTGATGGTGGGTGCATCGGCTTCAGGCCAGCCGATGGGCAGCGAGAGGTTATTCAACTGGGCCTGCAACTGTGGGAGGTTCAAGGCCTTTTCCGAGTTCGGGTCAACGAGTTTAGCCTGCTCGACAACGGCATCACGGAGGGTCGGGTTGTTGAGCAGGGCATCGGTGACGCGGATGGTGTCCACGTTCAGGATGAGCGCGACCAGCAGCCCAATCCCCAGGAGGATGTAATTTGTCCATTTTTTATACTGGTTACGCAGATGATCCATCTGACCATCGAACCATTTTTCAATCTGGGCGGATACCTGTTCGCGCGTGCCATCGGTGCGGTCAATGGCGTTCAGCAGTACCTTTGTGGCGGGTGAATCTGCGGGTAAAGCGGCGGTAATGGTGTCGCGTAAGTCCTTTAGATTCTGCTCGGCATTGATCGTTATGTTGGCGACTTCAAATAAAGCCTGCGCGAAATCATCCTTGTTAAAGTAGGCCGGAAGCTGTTTTGAGCCGATCTGGGTGTTAACAGAAATGCGGCTGTAAAAATTCGCTACGGTTTTGCCGGCTGCGCCGGATGCGGCAGACTCGGCAAACAGATTTTTGACAAAGCTCTGAAGGTCTTTAGCGCGTTTGTCCATGAGGTTACTGATGTATTCATTGACGGCGGAAGCCATCATACTCAGCACGATATAGACGAGAAACAGGCCGATCAATACATCCAGAATGTTTGAACCGAACATAAAATGTTTCCTTTTCCTGAAATCCATTCAAAGGACAAGGATAAACGATGGATCGCTCAGAAGCCCTCACCCCCGACCCCTCTCCCAACCGGCGAGTACGCCTAGGCGAGGGGAGAAAAGACAAATTCAGGGTGAGAAATTCGCGATCAAAAGAGTGTCCACCGTTTAGTGCAGTGCTACCGCCATTCAAAGGACAAGGATATTATAGTTCTGAGTGAAGGAATTGCGCTATGCGGGAGTCAAAAGTGAATTATTGTGAGGGGACGA
Source organism: Aggregatilineales bacterium (assembly GCA_044226645.1). GTDB lineage: Bacteria > Chloroflexota > Anaerolineae > Aggregatilineales > Phototrophicaceae > CFX2. Next base: position 9,974 of record JBGAGR010000134.1, on the reverse strand, counting down.
GGCATGGCACCTCGTCCCTCGATCCTGCATTATTCAGGAAATTGCTTTAAGCGCGTTTGGTTCGATCTGAACGACGCTGGCGGCGCTCATCACGGCGAGGGATATAGTCCTCGAATTCATTGTCATATTCAGGAAAGCGTGTGCGGCGCTTACTCCGTTCCTGTGTCTCGTGTTCGATTTCAGTGCCGAGAAAAATACGATAGGGCGAACGCCTGGGGCGTGGATATTCGGCTTCCCATTCATCGGCTTCCAGTATCTTAAGCAGTTCGTCGGTTAGTTTCATTGAGTTCTTACTCCATTACAATAAAAGCTGATCGTTTCAACGGATTCAGTCAGGCTTCGACAGGCGAAAGGTAGCGGCTGGCACTGAGGGACATGGCACGCAGTCGGGCTACCCGTTCCACTGTAGGGGGATGGGTGCGGAAAAGACTGCCAAAGCCGCCCCTGAGCGGGTTGACGATATACAGGTGAGCGGCAGCCGGATTAACCTGTGAAGGCTGGTTGGCTGAATTATGCAGGTACTCCAGCTTTTCCAGCGCGTTTGCCAGTGAATCAGGATCACCCAGGATGCGCGCCCCGCCCTCATCGGCGCTGAACTCGCGCGAACGTGAAATCGCCATTTGAATGAGCAGAGCGGCAATCGGGGCCAGGATAATCATGAAGAGACTACCCACTACGTTTCCTTGACCTTCTTCATCATCACTGGCGAAACCGCCAAACATGGCAGCCCACATCGCCATATCTGCCAGCATGGTAATGGCACCAGCGATGGTTGCAGTAACGCTGGAAATGAGGGTGTCGCGGTGCTTAATGTGTGCCAATTCATGGGCGATGACCCCGGCCAACTCATTTCGATTCAGCAGGTTGATGATGCCCGTCGTGAGGGCAACAGCGCCCTTAGCCGGACTTCGCCCTGTCGCAAAAGCATTGGGCATATCACTTTCGATGATATAGAGACGCGGCGTGGGCAATTCTGCCCGTTCTGCCAGTCGCGAGAGCAAATTGTGCAGTTCTGGCATTTCACCTGGATTGGCTTCTTTCGCGCCGCTTAATCTGAGGGCAATGCTGTCGGAAAACCACCAGGCACCCAAATTCATGAAAATCGCAAAGGCGAAAGCGATTATCATACCCTGCGTTCCCCCTAGAGAGGAACCAATCAGCAGCATAAGGCCGGTGAGGGCGGCCAACAGGATTGTTGTTTTCAGACCATTGACTTTCATTCTCGTTTTACTCCTTCACTTACAATAAATCTGAACCAGGTGTGAATGTCACACACTCATATTGTGATTAGGTGACTGGATGACCATTGAAGTTTAACAAATCAGGACGGAATTCAGCCCTCACCCCCAGCCCCTCTCCCTCAGGGCGAGGGGTGCAAGGCAGTGATTTTAGTCCGTATTTAAAAGTTAAAACGCATATGGTCATCCACTATAGGATGCTGTTAGTCGAATACGTCGAAAATCTCACCCAGAAAGCCCCTTTTATGCTTTTTCTGGTGGTAGTCTGGCCTATCCTCCCTATCAAAGCGGTCATCATCGTTCGGCATCTGGCTGGTCAAAGCTGCCTGGCTTCTCGGCTCATAGGTTGAGGAACGCTCAATAATCTTGTCGAGTTCCCCACGATCCAGCCAGACACCGCGGCATTGTGGGCAGTAATCAATCTCGATATTCTGGCGTTCTGAGATCAGCAGATCAACGTTACATACTGGACATTTCATTATTCGTTTACACTCCCATCTGGTACTTATGATTACAACACTCATTGTGACCATGAGCAGAAATCCGACTCATGGAAATTCGCAATAAATCCAATCGATTCGTTGGGGCGGACATATGGTGTCCACCCCTATTCCAATAATTTGAATTCGTTCAGCCGATCAGGTTTTGAGCACCCCGCGGCGCATGAGCAGTTTTTCCAGTTCCACGCCCCAGAAGACGATGGTGCTGAGGACGATACACATGGCTAACTGTTCGAGAGTCAGCGGGGTGGTATTGAAAATCTGGTTGAAGAAGGGCAGATAAACGGCTGCAAGCTGGGCAAAGATGGTAATCAGTACCGCGATCAGCAGGAATTTGTTGCCCGTGAAGCCGATGGTGAAAGTCGATTCGAGATGCGAACGCAGGCCAATCGCATGTCCCATCTGGGCGACGGTCAGGAAGTAGAAGACCATCGTATTCCAGGTGTTGGGTTTATAGCCGGGAACGCCAGCCTGTCCGTTGCCGAATGCCCAGATACCCAGGAGCAAGCCTGTCCCGCCCAGCAGCAAGCCAACAATGATGATATGCCGTCCCAGACCGCGCCCGAAAATGCTCTCATTGGGCGCATAGGGCGAACGTTTCATACTGCCTTTTTCGGGCTTCTCAACACCCAGAGCCAGCGCGGGGATACCGTCGGTAATCAGGTTCATCCACAGGATTTGCAGCGTGGTGAGCGGCAGACTCATTCCGGCGATCAACTGGGTAAACAACAGGACGAATAATTCGCCTGTGTTGCTCGCCATGAGATATTTGACGAAGCGGCGCACATTGTCATAAATGGTGCGGCCTTCTTCTACGGCGCTGACGATGGTGGCGAAATTGTCGTCCAGAATCACCATGTCGGAGGCTTCTTTAGAGACGGCTGTGCCAGTGATGCCCATCGCAACCCCGATGTCAGCACGTTTGAGGGCGGGTGCGTCGTTCACGCCATCGCCGGTCATGGCGACGATGTGGCCTTTCTTCTGAAGCGCCTGGACGATATTGAGTTTGTGTTCCGGCGAAACACGGGCATAGACCGGAACCTGCTCGACAACGGCTTCAAGTTCTTCCGGCGACATACGGGCGAGTTCCTGCCCGGTCAGCACACGGTCATTGTCACCCGCGATTTTCAGATCACGGGCAATGTTGAGGGCAGTCAGGGGATGGTCGCCAGTAATCATGACCGGACGGATACCCGCAGTACGGGCGACGGCGACGGCCTCTTTGACTTCCTGACGCGGTGGGTCAATGATGCCGACCATGCCGACGAAGATCATGTCGTGCTCAACGGCTTCGGGTGTCCAAGTGGAGGGCAGGCTCTCCATGCGGCGGATCGCCATTCCTAATACGCGCAAGCCCTGCTGCGCCAACTGGTCGTTGGTGGCAGTAATGCGTTTACGCCAATCCGCGTCCATGTCGATGATTTCGCCGTTCACCCAGGCGCGGTCACACACATCGAGTAAGCTGTCTACCGCGCCTTTGGTCACGGCGATATACTGCTGGTTGATCTGCGTGAGGAATTCCTTCAGGTAGATGGCGACTCCATCATCTGGCCTGACAGCCTGGTTCAACTGGTGGACGGTGGTCATGCGCTTGCGTTCAGATGAAAAGGGGACTTCTCCGACACGCGGCAGGAGGGTATCCAGATGATTTTTGTGGATGCCGAAGCGGGCAGCCGCCACCACTAACGCGCCTTCGGTGGGGTCGCCCACTGCGTGGAAGCCACCTTCGGCCTCGTCTTCCAATATCGCATCGTTACAGAGGGCGCTGCCAGCCAGCAGGAGCGCCTGCGCTAACACCTGCGGCGCGACGGAGCTATGAGACGAACCATTGCCATTGACCGAGGCGCGTACTAACTGTCCTTCGCGAATAACATCGGGCAGGGTGGTTGTTTTGCCAGCCACATCGACCACTGTGACGGTCATTTTATTTTCGGTCAGGGTTCCGGTTTTATCGGAGCAAATGGTGGTGACAGAGCCGAGGGTTTCCACAGCGGGAAGCTTGCGGATCAAGGCTTTACGGCGGAGCATCCGCTGTGCGCCTAAGGCCAGCGCGATGGTCACGACGGCGGGTAAGCCTTCCGGCACGACGGCTACGGCGATGGCTACCGCGTTGAGGAGCACATCCTGAAGGGCATCGCCGGTTGTCAGGCCGACGATGAAGGCCAGTGCCATGACGATCAGTGCACCGATCAGCAGGACTTTGCCGAGTTCGTTCATGCGGCGCTGCAAGGGGGTGGTTTCGCCCTCGACATTCTGGATGAGTTCAGCGATGCGTCCAAGCTGGGTTTTCATGCCCGTTTCGACTACGACGGCTGTCCCGCGTCCATAGGTGATGGCTGTGCCCATGTAGAGCATATTGTGGCGATCACCGAGGGGGGCGTTCTCATCGCTGAGGCGCTGGATGGCTTTTTCGACGGGCTGCGATTCGCCCGTGAGCGAGGCTTCCTGTGCCTGCAAATTGGCCGATTCAATGACGCGCGAATCCGCCGGAACGATGCTGCCTGCTTCCAGCAGGACAATATCGCCGGGAACCAGATTACGCGATTCGACATCCATCACTTTGCCGCCGCGCCGCGCCCGTACCAATGGAGCAGCCATTTTCTTGAGAGCCGCCATCGCCTGTTCGGCACGATATTCCTGCACCACGCCCAATACAGCGTTGATAATGACAATGGCCATGATGGCGATGACGCTATCGGCTTTGCCCAATACCAGTGAAATGGCAGCCGCTAAAATCAGCAGCAGGACGAGCGGATTGGTGATCTGTTCCCACAAAATCACCAGGGGACTGGTCAATCCTTTCTCGACCAGTTCGTTTGTGCCGTAATATTGCAGGCGCGATTCAATAACGGATTCGTCCAGGCCGTGTTCGACCTGCACGTCCATTTCATCCAGGACGTGCGTGACCTCCATCGTATGCCAGGTTGTCCCGGCGGCCTGCGGTGGTGCGCTTTGTAGATCGGCTTGTTTGGTGAGCATTCGTATTCCTTCATAACTGTAAAACTGAAAACAGGTAATCAAAAAGCCAGCATTACTCAGGTCTGCCCGCCGGGGGTAGAGATGGAATACCGGCCTGTGGTTGTCTGAGTATGTTTATTTCTGTCTAGCGATAAACTTTCCCGTGAATTGAGCTATAAACTGATTGGTTTATCCAGAGACAAACTACACTATCACCAAGATAACATAGGGGTGAAAATGCAGCACCCCCCATTTTTTAGGGGATTGTGCATTATGTGACAATGGATGAATTCTACAGTTTGGAGAGGATTTTGGCGGCTTCTTCGATGAGGGGAGGTGTCCAGCCATATTCTTTTTCGAGCCAATCGGCTTGCTGAAAATGGGGATCGGTTTCGATCAAGCTGTGCCAGAATGTTAATCAATAACCCTTTGTTTCCGATTTGTCGAAATTTTTCGATGCACCCATATCATAAGCGGCTATGCCCTTGATAACAGCAGCCTCAACATTTTTCATCACATTAGCGATCACGTTTGGATGGATTCTCTTGAGTTTTGCTTGTATGAGCTTATTATTCATCGCGAATGGTATAAGGTAGTTGTTAGTCCTCGAAAGATACTCAAATGTACGAGGGAAAGCCTGCTGCATAGAATAAATATGTTGAAGGATAACATTAGCCATTTCAACCTCCTTAACGCTGGGAGGTGGATCGTAATCCAGTAGTCCCCACATAGAGACCAGGGCACCACTTATAATACCGTTTGGAAGCACAGCTTTGGGGTCATTGCGCAGTTTATCTTCGCACCAGACTTGTAAGTGTCCTTTTTTACCTGCTTCGTCGTGTCCTCCACTTGATTTCCGGTATCGAAAGGCGCTTAATGGTATCGAATTCCGATAACGGATAATATTGTCCATTTCTTGTTCGAGAGATTCGGGGTCAATATTTGCAGCCTTTGACATCCCTTGCAAAGCATGAATAGTTTGTTCAAGCCCCTGATGTATCCAGTCGGAACTTTTAATCTGCATTCCCGGCAATGTCTTAATTGCAGCCGCCAGATTGGCGAGATCTGCCGCAGCCTGCTGGAGACTCTTGCCCATGACCCAATTTCGTACCATGCTTTTAAAAACTGTGTAAGCGGCAGTATGATCTCCCTGGTGGCCACGAATAGAGCCTCCTTTTCGCTTGTCGTTTTTTACAGATACACTAACTATCTTATTATTCTCGACCTTTATTTGTACCCTCTGTAATACAGATCGATTAAGGGGCGTAATTTTAGGCGAGTTTTGCAATAACTGACTCACCTTTGCATTGCCAAGTGTAGACTGCAATCGTTGTATCACTGCGTAAGCTAAAGGCTGGCTTCCTGAGTGATCGAGCATTTGACGCAGATGGGCAGTATCTATCTTTGAATCCGACTGCGCCGACCTCAATTCATTATCACTGTCGTCTGCAACATGGTTGTCCTTGACAGTTAAATTCGCGCTTCTGTTATTTTTTTTAGCGTGATGCTCGAACATATGCATATTTCCCCAATTAAGGAAGTTATGCCTTAGTATATCGTCGTTTACGGCAATTGCGATTAATGCTTCATGAGCCGTTTGTATCCGACAATAGAAGAATGTCTGTAACTTTACCGTTAAAGACTAAAGTCGTCCGGCTATCGACTCGCGCGAGCGGGGTACTAAAGCCCCTCTGACCCGTCCAAAGAAACCTGATTCGTGCGCTAAAATAACGCTATCCAATCATTCACTCCCAAGTTCGGATATACCCGATCAATAAAGCATTTCAGGTGAGGGTCATTGTCAGGCGGGTCATGGGAAGAGATACACCATCGGGCAAAATAATTTCCATCTCGCCCTGAGCTTCAAAACCGAGCGCTGTGAAAAATGCCAGACTCATCGGCGTGGACAGCACTTCCATCTGCCGAAAACCCTGTTGTTTAGCGGAGGTCAGGCAATCATCGACCAGCATTCGACCAATGCCCATGCGCCTCCAATAGGCGTTGATATAGAAGCTGCGCAGGTGGGCTGGAGTCGTCGCCGGATCAACTTTCTCTTTGGCGGCGGTGGCTTCCACATCGCCAGGATAACGCGCTTTGCGTCCACTCCAACCGCCTACACCCACGATCTCGCGACCAGATGTGGCAACATGCACCCGGCCTTCCTCAATCAGCTTGCTATCCACACGCGCGATGGATGCGAGGGCACTTTCGATTTGCCGGGGCGTGTAATGGCCTTCCGCCGCTTTTTGAAAGCACTGGGCAATCAGGGTTTCCAGCGCGGGAATATCCACGACCTTAGCATGGCGCATTCCGACGGTGGGATATTGTCCGGTGATGATCCGGTTAATTGGTTTGGACATGATATTTTTACTTTTCGTCTTATCAGTTGTGATATTACCCATTGTAACGGGAATTGAAGTTGGCTGCATTGATTAAAGACAAAATTGAACAACGAGAATCCGAGGACACCGAGAGATTCATTTACGGAGCGGAAGCAAAGGACGAGACATGTCCCGTCCCTACAAGTTCAGGTTATTGCGCCGATTTCACCCGCCCGAAAACGAAGGTGGCGGGAGGTGGCGGCGGAATGGCGGCGCGTTCTTCCGGCGTTTTGGCATGTCGGCGCATGAGTTCGAGCCTGAGGCTTTCTTCACCCTTCGCCATCGCCCAGCGGTGATTGGCAGAGAAAAAGGGCTTGATAAGGAAGGACAGGTTGCGCAGCAGGGGTTTTTCGGCGCGGATTTTCCAATCGTAGACGATATTGACGAAATCGCCGTCCTGCTCGAATGTCCAGATGCCGCGCCCAACAAAATCGCCCTGCGCTTCCAGTGTGAAGCCATACGGGTGATGGGCTTCGGTGACGGTGAACTTCCAGCGCAGGGTGTAGGGCAAAAAGCCTTTGGTGTAGAGATCGGTCACGCCGCCCACGCCATTTTCATCGCCTTTTTCAAGCTGTTTGACCTCCAGATAGACGGAAGGCCACCAGCGCATCAGATCCGCACCGTCACCGAGAACCTCGGTGATTTCGCGACAGGTGCTTGGCATACGCCAGCGGGTGATGAAGTGATAGTCATTTGAAGCCATGTTATTGTTCCTATCGTTTCCAGGTTAGGCGCGGCGAAGGTTGATTCCCAGCCAGATATTCCAGACAGGATTGACGAGAAATCCGGTAATCACCACGGTGACAACCACGATGGGATTAGCCGCATCGAGGATAATCAGACGTGCCAGATAGATGACGACCAGCAGAATGCCCAGCAGCAAACCGAGATTACCTATATTTTTAGGCAGTTTTCCATTCTGAACAATTAAGCGTGAGAAAATGAGAATGGCAATTCCGGCAGCGCCGAAGGTTAGAAAACCGCGTGGGTCTATCTGGCTGGGTAAATCCGCCAGATTGGGCACATTACTGACCGGCGGGTTAACAGCATTCGCCAGATCATAAGCGCCATGAATGGCTGATCCCGCCGCACCCATCGCGCCGACGACCAGTGCCCAGAGCGGAAATCCGCCTTCACCCTCTCGCAAGTGGTCGTAAAGCGCAGCCATCAAGGCAGAAGAAAGCAGGCCTCCAACTGTGAGGAATAAAGCAGCCAGCAAGCCGCCTGTTTTCGCAAGCTGCGGATCAGTGCTGCGGGCGCTTAAGAGAAACGCAGCGGAATACAAAAACCCTACGATACCTGCCAGAACTGCGCAGGTTCCCCCGAACCGCACAAAAGCCTTGTCTTTCATCGCGAATCCTTTTTACTATCTCGAACAGATCGAAAATAGATACGTTAAACTGCGTGGTTTTGGTTTTGGCTGGTCATCTTTTTTAGCGTGATGCTCAAGCATATGATTCAGGGCTTACGCACTTGAGCGATGCGCACAAACAAGGGGTTTATGCAGTTTGACAAATTAGGGCGGAATTAAACCCTCACCCCCAGCTTCTCTCCCTCAGAGGGTTTATGGAAAGAGCCGTGTTAATGCCCTCACCCCCAGCCCCTCTCCCTCAGGGCGAGGGGAGCAAGAAGTGCCTGACTGGGTTTTTGGCGCTTACCAACTGACTTACCAGAAACCCTCTCAGGGCGAGGGGAGCAAAGCAGGGATTTTACACCGTGTTTAAAAGTGAAAACGCATAAACCCACTGTTCGAGAGGAGAATTGGGCTGGGGCGCGTAACATCAGTGGTTAAAATCCGCTAAGCGGAGAATTCCATTGTGCCATCGTTGACAGCGCCGAAGCGGGTCGTGACCAGATCAAACAGGTAATTCTGGTAGAGTTTCCAGGGGCGCTTGGAACCCTGATGCGGGAGCGTGGGCAAGGCTCGCTGAATGTAGCCGCTGGAAAAGTTGACGATGGGTTCTTCGTGAACCGAGGGATCATTACGGCGCGGCACACACTGACGATAGCCGTGTGCATCCATGTAATTCAGCAGGCGGCAGACATACTGTGAAGTCAATTCGCACTTGAGCGTCCATGAGGCGTTGGTGTAGCCGAAGGCAAAAGCCAGGTTGGGGATGTCACTGAGCATGGCTCCTTTGTAATTCATGGTGTCTGCCAGATTCATCACTTCACCATCGACCATCATCTGTCCACCTTTGGCGAGCTTCATCACCAACCCGGTGGCGGTGACGATGATGTCCGCTGTGAGTTCCGCGCCGGAAGATAAGCGAACGCCGTTTTCGGTGAAGGTTTCAAGGGTATCGGTGACGACGGAGGCTTTCCCGGCTCGGATGGCTTTGAACAAATCGGAATCCGGCACCAGACACAGGCGTTGATCCCAGGGGTTATAGGTTGGACTGAAGTGCTTTTCCACATCGTAATCCGCGCCGAGTTCCTGCTGTACGCCTTTGACGATCATCTGCTTGAAGGCAGCAGGCCGCCAGCGGGCGATGTTGTAAAAGAGGATATTGAGCAGGATGATTTTCCAGCGTGTGAGGGTATAGGCCATCTGTGCCGGAAGGTGACGGCGCGTCCAATTCGCCAGTGCATCTTCGGCAGGCATGGAAACGACATAGGTCGGTGAGCGCTGCAACATGGTGACATGAGCGGCCTTTTCCGCCATAGCCGGGACGAGCGTGACCGCCGTTGCGCCGCTGCCGATGACCAGCACCGATTTTCCCGCGTAATCGAGCGATGTATCCCACTGCTGCGGGTGGATGATGCGGCCTTTGAAGCGCTCCATGCCGCTCCATTCGGGCAAGTAGCCGTGATCGTAATCGTAATAGCCGGTACACATGTAGAGAAAATTGCAGGTCATCTGCATGGGCTGACCGTCGCCGCATTCGATGTCCACT
>JBGAGR010000133.1:0-20561 GCA_044226645.1 Aggregatilineales bacterium | reverse complement strand
AATTCGTGGACAAAGGAATGTTCCCAGCCCACGAGATGCCCACTAGGCCACCAGTTTGACATGTAGGGGTGATAGCCTTCGCCGATGATGGTGTTATGGAAACCACGTGTCTCTTTGGGGTCTTCGTTCGCCCAGAAGACATTGAGTTCACTGAGACGTTCGAGGTTGAACTGAATAGTACCCTTCTCGCCGTTGACTTCGAGGCAGTTGTAATTCTTGCGTCCCTGACAGAAACGAGAAGCTTCGACTGTGCCGAGCGCACCGTTTTCGAAGTCCAGCAGCGCCACAAAGGCATCATCGACATCAACTTTGCCCTTTCCACTGCCATCCGGGAGTGGACGTTCTTCGATAAAGGTGCGGGTCATACCCATGACGCTTTTCGGTTCGCCAACGAGGAAGCGGCCCAGGTCGATGATGTGTGCGCCGAGGTCGCCTAATGCGCCACTGCCTGCCACATTTTTGTCGAGCCGCCAGATTTTGGGAAAATTGGGGTCGATAATCCATTCCTGCAAATAGACTGCGCGGAAATGGAAGATGCGTCCCAGCGCACCACTGGCGATTAACTGTCGTGCCTGTACCAATGCCGGGACAAAGCGGTAATTGAAAGCAACCATGTGCTTGACCCCGGCTTTTTCTACCACGTCGAGCATGGATTTCGCTTCCGCGGCTGTACGGGCAAGGGGTTTCTCGCAGAAGACGTGCTTGCCTGCCTGTGCGGCAGCGATGGTCGGCGCGGCGTGGGCATCGTTAGGGCCACCGTTGTCAAAGACCTGAATTCTGGGGTTCTTCAGCATCTCCTTCCAATCGGTATAGGCATTTTCATAGCCATAGCGCTGGGCAGCGGCTTCTGTCGCGTCTTTAGTGCGTCCGCAGATGCCGACCAACTTGGGAATGGCAACGGGCGGGTACATCATATAGGGGAGTTTTTTGAAGGCGTTGGTATGGGCTTTGCCCATGAAAGCATAGCCGAGCATCCCAATGCCAAGTTCGGGCGCTTGACCTTCCGCAGCAGCACCCGCCATTGTCGTGAATCCACTACTTGAGTCGCTCATGTCAGCCCCCTATTTCTTCTCAAAGGCCGCGTCAAACGCGACAGACGAGGGTTTGAAATCGGTGCTTTTTACGAATTCAACCGCTTCCGATGCACCGTGTTCGCGATCCATGCCGCTGTCTTCCCATTCGACAGAAAGTGGGCCATCGTAGCCAACACGGTTGAGAGCGCGAATCATGCTTTCGAGATCAAGGTCGCCGTGTCCGGGCGAGACGAAATCCCAGCCACGACGAACGTCGCCAAAGCCGAGATGTGATCCCAGAATGCTGGTGAAGCCGTTGAGATTGACTTTCGAGTCTTTGACGTGGACATGATACATGCGATCCGGGAAGGCATAGATGAAGTTCACCGGGTCGAACTGCTGGTGAATGAAGTGGCTTGGATCGAAATTAAAGCCGAAGGTCTTGCGATGATTGAGCGCCGCGAGGGTCTTTTCGGCGGTGTAAATGTCGTAAGCAATTTCGGTAGGATGGGCTTCCAATGCGTAGTAAACGCCCTGCTTATCAAATTCGTCCAAGATGGGATTCCAGCGATCCGCAAATTCCTTGTAACCCGCGTCGATCATGGCATCGGAGGTTGGGGGGAAGCGGTAGATCATATGCCAAACAGGGCTGCCGGTGAAGCCGTTAACGACTTTGACACCCATCAGTTTGGCTGCTTTGGCAGTATCCGCAATTTCCTGAGCGCAGCGCTGGCGTACCCCTTCAGGGTCTCCATTACCCCATAGACGAGGCGGCAAAATGCTCTTGTGACGTTCATCAATCACCGGGTCGGAGACACACTGCCCGACCAAATGATTGCTGATAGCAAAGCACTGAAGGCCGTGCTTCTCCAGAATATCGCGACGGCTCTTGATGTAGCTGTCACTCGCAAGCGCCTTATCAACTTCGAAATGGTCGCCCCAGCAGGCCAATTCCAGACCGTCGTATCCCCAACTGGCGACTTTTTCCGCCAGTGCATCGAGCGTCAAGTCCGCCCATTGTCCGGTAAAAAGTGTTACAGGTCTTGCCATGTTATCCTTCCTTATTATGTAAAGAATGTATCGTTCAAATAACGCTCAGCCTCTGCTGACTGCCGGGATAGCCTCTCGTTTAGGAGCTTCTTCCGGTTCAGCAGCAACTTCCCGGACGGCGAAGAATACCACACCTGCCGGGAACAGATTAAATATAACCAGAAATGGCAATTCTACCGACTGGAAATCGCGGATAGCATCACTGGCAATCTGCGCCTTGCGCTCGTCGGAATAGGATTTCCATACACGGTCACGTACACCATAGGGTTCAACAGGAGCATTGACCGAGATGGCGGAATATGTCAGGACAACCAGCACAATCACGGCGACTACGAGTCCAATGGCATTCTGCTTCACGCCAATGGGCGGAAGACGATCATCACCGGCAGATTCGAAGGTGCGGCTCCAAATCAGATACCCGACCAACGAGGCAACGAACAGCAAAAAGCCATGAACGGTCATAAATGGCAGCGTGAATCCCAGACCAGCCTGTAAGCCGATCATGGCCTGCGAATCGCTGCTTAATAGTATCCCGGCAAGAAAGCCGGAAATAATAGCAGAAGCACGCTGTCCCGTAGTTAGACCGGATGCCAAATCGTCCACTTTTGCAGAACGCGGAACGGTATGACTCCAGAGGATGAAACCAAGTGTGGAAGCCAGCAGCAGCAGAAAGCCATAACGATAGGGAACGGTTGACCAGGGCTGAAACAGGCAGACCACGCCCATGAGAATACCAGCGATGCTGAGCTGCTCGATGCTGCCATAGGTACGCATGGGAACTTTGCCGTTATAGCGACGGGCTACGAGGACAATTAACAGGATGAACAGCAGCAGGATGCCGATAAAAAAACCGAAGAAGGGAACGGCATTGATCAGAACGGCTTTACGGGCATCTTCGGAAAGCAAGGCACTGCTGAGGGTGGGAAATAAGCTGCCGACTATGACGGAAATGAGGGCGGCTGTTCCGAGGCGTTTGATGGGTACAAGGTAGCGCGATGACATTATTGACCTCCCGCCAGCAGCGGCTTGAGAAACTTCAGACCATTTTCCGCCAGCGCATCCTGTGTGGGTTCGAAGGAGCGCCAGATGGCAGCAGCGCGCGCGATGCTTTTGACCTTGCTGGTGAAGGATTCGATAACAACCGGGCCATCATAGCGAATGTCTTTGAGCGCCTGCGCCACATCGTTCCAGGTGACATTGCCAGAACCGGGTGCGCCACGATCATTTTCGCAGGCATGGAAATGTGCCAAACGTGAACCCGTTTTACGAATGGCAGAACCAAGCGATTTTTCCTCTATGTTCATGTGGAAGGTATCGAGCATGATTTTGCAGGCAGGTTGATTCACCCGGTCAACAACTTCGATAGCCTGATCGGCAATGTTAATGAAGCTGGTCTCGAAGCGGTTGAGCGGTTCAATACACAGGACAGCACCTTTCTCACCTGCGTATTTTGCCAGTGCGCCTAGATTCGTCACGAGCAAATCGACATCTTTGGCGCGATCTTCGGGAGTCTGCTGCCAAACTCGCCCGACGGCGGAATAGATGGGACCGACAATGTTACTTACACCGAGCATTTGAGCCGCATCGACGCAGTGACGAATGTAAGCCATGCCATTTTCACGAATGGCGGAATCGCTGTGGATGAGGTCACGATCTGGCCCCATCGCGGCGCACAGGCTGGCGGCGAGGCCGTTATCTTTCAGAATTTGAGCACCCGTTTTGTAATCCAGGTCAGATGTGCCTTCGATGGGGATTTCAATCCAGTCGAAGCCCATCTGTTTGACTTTGGGCGCAAGATTTTTAAGTTCTTCGGTGGTCAGGGGGGATACCCAGACCCAGGCATTCACACCAAATTTCATTATTTTTAAGCTCCGCTTCACACCTGAAGGCGAATACCGGAAAGGTCAAAGAAATGTAGTTTTTGAGCGGCGACATCAAAGCGAATCGGATCGTTGATGCGCAGCGCGAGTGTCCCCGGCACGATGGAGAGCAAAATCTGTTCGCCAACACGGATATGAATGATGGTTTCAACACCGAGCGGCTCGATGAGCGCGACTGTACCCTCAAAATTACCTTCATTAGTCAGGCGAACATCTTCGGGGCGAACGCCAATCAGCAAATTACCCGGGATTTGAGCCGCTCCCGGCGCGGGTAATTGAAGGGAACTTTTCTCGATGAGGAAACTACCGTTTTGTCGATTGGCATTCAAAAGATTGATCTTGGGCGCACCAACCAACTGGGCGACGACGGTGGTCGCGGGACGGTCATAGATGTCGTGCGGTGTACCGATTTGCAGGATATGGCCTTCATCTAATACGGCGATGCGGTCAGCCATCGTCAGGGCTTCAATCTGGTCATGGGTGACAAAGATGGTCGTGCTGTTTTGCGTTTTCTGAATGTGCTTGAGTTCGACCCGCAGCGCTTCGCGCAGTTTAGCATCCAGGTTGGAAAGCGGCTCATCCATGAGGAAGGCGCGGGGTTCACGGACGATGGCGCGTCCGATAGAGACACGCTGCATCTCGCCGCCGGAGAGCTTTCCTGTCTTACGTTCCAAAAGATGAGTAATGCGCAGTTTTTCCGCCGCGAGTGTTACGCGCTGTTTGACTTCGTCTTCCGGCAACTGGCGCAAGGGGGAACGCAGTGGAAAGGCTAAATTGTCGTAAACCGACATGTTGGGATAGAGGGAATACTGTTGGAAGACAAAAGCAACATCACGATCTGCTGGCATATAGGAATCGGCTAGTTCAGCATCGAAATAGACATGGCCTTCATCCTGCTTTTCCAGCCCCGCGATGACACGCAACGTGGTCGTTTTACCAGCACCAGTTGGCCCCAGCAGCACGAAGAATTCGCCGTCGTTGATGGAGATAGACACATCGTGGAGCGCGGCTATATCTTTAAAGCGTTTGGTCACATTTTCTAAACGGATATTGCTCATAGGTTATGCTCCCGCAGTGCGCTTTCCGTTTCGGGATGGAAAAAGCGAACCATGTCCGGGTTAATATCAAAATGAACGACTTCGCCGATCTCGTAACGAGTTTCACGGCTGGCGCGGGCGTGAACGATTTGATCGCCACCAAGCTGAAGATGCAGCATGGTATAACCGCCATGTAAATCCGTCGCGTAGTTAGTCGCCACTATAGGCGCATCAGGCGCAACCTGAACGGCTTCAGGTCGGAAACCAAGAATGACTTTATGATCGAGTGCGAGGCTACTTTCCAGAGTCGGTTTCCAATTATCAGGAACCGAATAATGGCTCCCTCCCGGCAGATGCACCCGCCCTTCCTGATAAACCCCTTCAATGAGGTTCATGCCGGGGCTGCCGATAAAACGTGCGACAAACAGGTTCGAGGGGTCGTGGTAGACCTCAGCGGGTGTCCCTGCTTGCTGCACGACTGCGTTGGACATAACCACGATTCGATCTCCCATTGCCATTGCTTCGATTTGATCGTGTGTGACATAGACCGTTGTCGCGTGCTGGTCGATGTGCAGCCGTTTGATTTCAGCACGCATACTCTCGCGAAATTCTGCATCCAGCGCACCAAGGGGTTCATCCATGAGGAAGGCGGCGGGACGACGCACAAGCGCACGAGCCAGAGCGACACGCTGCTGATCACCACCGCTCAAACTGCCGGGGCGCGCGTCCAGCACATGCCCGATTTTTAGCAGGTGGGCGACTTCGCTGACGCGCTTTCGCATTTCGTCGCGGGGTGTACCCTGCGCCTGCAATGGGAAAGCGATATTTTCACGCGCGGTAAGATGGGAGTACAGCGCGAAGAACTGAAAGACAAAGGCGATGTCCCGATCACTAGGATGGAGCCAGGTCACATCCTTGCCATCGAACAGAATTTGTCCAGCGGTGACGGCTTCGAGGCCGGAAATCATGCGTAAAGTGGTGGTCTTGCCACAACCAGAAGGGCCAAGCAGCACGACAAATTCGCCATTGTTGATGGTGAAATCCAGTGGTTGTACGGCGTAGGAATCGCCGAATTTTTTCTCTACCTGACGGAGTTCAATGGTAGCCATAATGATTAACCCTTACGGATTGCGCCGAAAGTCACGCCGCGCAGCAGATGTTTGCGGAGTGCGAAGGTAACGATCACCACCGGAATCAGGAAAGCAAGTGACCCAGCGGCGATGGTTGACCATTCGATGCCGCCTGAACCGAGAATCAGCGGGATGCTGGGAGGTGCGGTTCGGGCGCGGTCAGTCGTTAAAATCAGCGCAAAAGCATATTCGTTCCAGGAAAAAATAAAGGAAAAGACAGTTGTTGCTGCAATACCGGTGATGGCCTGCGGCAGGACGATTTTGCGGAAGGCCTGGAGACGAGTGTAGCCATCGACTAAAGCAGCTTCTTCATATTCCGGCGGGATTTCGTCGATAAATCCTTTGAGCAACCAGACCGCAAAGGAGAGATTGAAGCTGGTATAGAGCAATATCATGCCGAAGTGCGTATCGTACAGACCAAGCTGTTTATACATCAGGAAAATGGGCACGGTGACAACCACTGCCGGGAGCATACGTTGGCTGAGGATAAAAAAGAGCAGATCATCCTTACCGGGAATATTGAAGCGGCTGAAGGCATAAGCTGCCAAAACGGCGAACACAACGGAAACGACGGTTGAGACACCCGCGATGATAAGGGAATTGAGCAGTTGTCCGGCGAACTGGCTCTGCCCGATGATGGCATCACCGCGTCCGAGGGCGATTTCATCCGCCCAGGTCAAATCAGTGCGGGCGCGATAGGCTTCAATTTCAGATTGGGGTAATTGCCGACGCTTGGTCAACAGGTTGACAAAGCCTTCCAGTGAAGGCGTGAAAAACACTTTCGGCGGAACAGTGACCGCATCCGACAAAGGCTTGAAGGCTGTCATTCCTATCCAGATGACAGGTATCAGGATGATGATGGTAATGATCACAGCAAGAACCGCGCGAACAGCCGTTGCGACCTGGGGTCGTAAGCCGACTTTATCGACGCGGGTGGAATAATTCACATAGGGGTGATCTGCCATCTTACCCTCCCCTGGCCTTGTTCAAAGATCGGATATAGAGATTGCTGACAGCGATAATGACGATCAGGACAACATAGGCCAATGCGCTGGATAAGCCAGTATTCAACTGTCCCTGAAAGGCTAACTGATAGAGCTTGACGGAAACAGTTTGGGTCAAAACTCCGGGGCCGCCGCTGGTGAGTCCTTGTACCAGATCGAACTGTTTAAAGGCTTCGATGGTACGGAATAACACTGCGATGAGGAGCAGCGGCATCACCTGTGGAAGCGTGATACGGCGGAATTGGAACCAGGGACTGGCGCGATCAATGGCGGCTGCTTCGTAGAGATACTCTGGGATGGCGCTTAATCCCGCTAAACAGAGAAGCATGACGAAGGGACTCCACATCCAGACATCCACGATGATGATTGCCCAGAGCGCCAGATCAGCACTACCTAACCAGTTGGGGGACGTGTTGATGTTGGTATAGCCGAGCAGATAGTTCAGAATGCCATAGGACGGGTTATACATCAGCTTCCAGAATGTGGCGACGACAATGGGCGAGAGCATCATCGGAACGAGAATCAGGGTCGTGATGAGGCCACTGCCTTTAAATTTGCTGCGCAGCAGGAGCGCAAGACCGAAGCCGATTACCGTTTGCAGGCCAACTGAAATGAGCGCATAGCGTCCTGTGACAGCGAAGTTTTGCCATATATCCGGATCGGTAAGAATCGTCTGGTAATTCTGCAAGCCCACCCATTCTGGAGCTTTATCGGAAATAACCGAATAGTTCGTAAAACTCAAAAATAAAGTATATACAAGCGGGAAAATGTTCATCACGATGAGCAGAATCATCGTCGGCATAATGAACCACATGATGATGCGCCTGTCGCTCATATGGCGGCGCTGTGGTCGAACATCTGCCGAGGAAGATTGTGGCAAATCGCTGCTACTGCTGACTTGAGTCACACAACACCTCAGGATTTACTTGGGGAGAGGCGACAGTTGCCGCCTCTCGTTTTGATGATTACAGCGTTAGGGTGTGATTACACCAGCATCCACCAGAATTTGATCCTGATCGGCAGCGAGTGTATCCAATGTATCCTGAGCGGTACCCTGCCCTGCCACTACGAAAGCGGTCAGAGCATCCTGTGTCTTGCGCAGCAGTGAACCGAATTCTGGAATATTCCAGAAATCCTTGACGAAGGTCATGGTTTGTGCGAAGGCAGCATTGTAGGGGGTTTGCTTCAGGAATGCATCTGATTGCAGAACGTTGATATTGCAGGTGTAACCGCCCAGTTCCGCCCAACGGGTCTGAGTGTCTTCCTGCGCGAACCACTTGATGAAGTCCAGAGCAGCCGCTTTGTGAGCATCATCGATGTAGTTATTGACGCTCATACCCTGACCACCCAACGCTGCAAAGCGCTGTCCATCCGGACCAGCAGGCATGGCGAAGTAACCAGTCTGGTCACGATAGGGGTTGGTTTCGGGATTGTTCAACGCCGGGAAGAAAGCAAAGTAATTCATAATCATGGCAGCCTGACCATTGGTGAAAGAGTCGTTCATTTCCTGGAAGAAGGAGTTAGTATTTCCGGGCGGAACGAATGAGTAGAGTTCCTTATAGAGGTCGAGCGCCTGTACGCAGGGAGCAGCATTAACTACACCCAAAACATTATTGGTATCGTCCTGCCAGTTGCAGCCGTAGCTGAAGAAAACATTTTCGAAACCCATTGTGATGGCATCATAATCGGTCTGGGTATAGATGTTGATACCATACAGCCCTGCATCTGGGCGAGTGAAGAATTCAGCGATGTCGCGCAACTGCACCCAAGTTTCGGGAACGGCGAGATCATAGCCATACTTGGTCTTGAAAGCTGCCATCTCGTCAGGATTCTCGAACAGGTCTTTACGATAGGCAAAACCATTGGCATCACCTTCGGTGGGGAATGCCCAGTAGGTCTGTGAGTTGGCCGGATATTCGCCGTAATATTTCAGGGTCGCAGGGGTAACGGTCTTATCAATGCCATTGCTGACCATAAAATCGGTCAAGTCCATGTAGTGACCCTGTGTCGCGCCCTGTCCGAGCCACTGGCTGTCGCCAACAATTAATTCATAGGAGGTGTCTTTGGCTGCCCATTGGGTACTGGTCTTGTTCTGGAAATCGCCCCAGGGGGTCTGGACGACGTTGACCTTAATGCCGGTAGCGGCTTCGTATTCATTACCAATTTGCTGGAGGTAGTTCGCGGGATCCCACTGCGCCCATGAGATGGTGAGTTCTTTAACGCTGTCCTGGGCTGCCGTTGTAAGTACGCCGCCGAGAAGAACAGACATGAGACCGACAAGTAAAAACAAAACGGTGATCTTCTTGAACATGTATGACTTGCTCCTTACAAAAAACGTTCGATTTTCTGTGGACTCTAATTAATGTGTGCAGTATTTGGTTTCAGCTTGCTCCTTCCGGTATCATTGGCCTGACAAAAAAAGTAGATGTGTGGAAAATCCACAACATCTGCGGGAATGTTTTAAGCGGTATACACACTGTATACAGGCTGTATGCACCTAACCAAAGATTGTACAAATCTCAACAAGTCCTGTCAAATAAATGCTGACAGGACTGTGGTGATCTCATGCTGATAAGGGGAATATACCTGTTTAAGCCTAAGTTGAGGTGCAGCTATTTCCGCAAATGAGGATCAAGCAAGTCACGTAAGCCATCGCCAATGAAGTTAAAAGCCATTACCAAAATGGCAATTGCCAAACCGGGATAGAGCCACATCCACCACTGGGCGAAGAAATCGATCCCGATGGAAACCATCCGTCCCCACTCTGGCGAGGAGGGATCGGGACCTAAGCCCAAAAAACTCAGGCCAGCAAACGTCAGAATCGCGTTACCAATATCGAGTGTCGCTAAAACAATCGCAGGAGAAAGGCAATTGGGTAGTACAGTGCGGAACAGAATATAGAATCCGGACGCGCCAACACTGCGTGCCCCTTCGACAAATTCTTTGGATTTGACCTCCAACACCAGTCCACGAATCAGACGAGCGTAACCTGGCCACCAGACGATAACCAGTGCCAAAATGGCGTTACGAATATCAGGCCCAAGGGCAGCGGTTATCGCCAGTGCCAGAATAATAGTGGGAAAAGCCATGAAGAGTTCACTGATACGCATGAGGATTTCATCCCAGACACCTCCAGCGTATCCGGCGACTGCCCCGACGAGAATACCGATTGCCCCACCAATAACAATGACTGTGATACCAGCAGGTATCGTAATTTGTGCACCGTAAAGGACACGGCTAAAAATATCGCGTCCCAACTCATCTGTGCCAAAGTGGTGAACATCGTCTGGTGCTTGTAATCGCTCGACCACATTCTGCTTCTGAGAATCAAGGGGCGCTAAGGAGGCAGCAAATATGCCCATCAAGCACCAAATAATAACGACGATTAACCCGATGAGTACGAGGGGGTTGCGTCGCAGGTGATAAAAAACAGGTCGAAAACCCTCACCCCAGGCGGATGCGCGGGTCAAGGAAGTAGTAGAGGATGTCAACGATGAAATTCACTCCAATATACATAAAGGCGATGAGCAAACTCCCACCCATGATGGCGGGAAAATCTGAGGAGGTGGATGCACGAAACATGTAGCGCCCCAACCCCGGCCACGCGAAAATGGACTCCGTTAAGACTGCCCCTGATAGTAAATTACCATAGGAGAGACCAATAATTGTCACGACGGGAATCAAGGCATTAGACAAAGCGTGACGCACAATAACCCTGCGTTCAGCAAGCCCTTTAGCGCGGGCGGTGCGGATATAATCGAAACCCAGAACTTCTAATAACGAGGAGCGGGTTATCCGGGCAATCGCGCCTGCAACATAACTGCCTAACACGATACTCGGAAGAACCAGGTGCGAGATCGCATTACCCAGCAAATTCCATTTTCCAGCCAGGATTGTATCAATCGTTAGCAATCCCGTAACGGTTGGTGGAGCAGTCAGGGTCACATTGAGTCGTCCGAGACCTCCTACCCAGTGGAGCTGCACATAAAACACCGTCAGGCCGATCAGTGCCAGCAAGAACACGGGAAAACTGACCCCAATCAATGAAAATAATCGGACAACATAATCAATAAGCCGGTTACGCCACACTGCGGAGATAATGCCGAACCCAACCCCCATGACGATGCCCAGGAAAATACCATAAGTAGCCAGTTCTATTGTTGCAGGAAGAAACTGACGAATATCGTCAACAACCGGGTTATGAGTCTTGATGGACACGCCCATGTCACCGTGCAACAAGTTATTGAGATAGATCAAATAACGCTCGACTGGAGGTTTATTCAATCCCCATCGCTCGCGAAAAGCGTCAATAATCTCCTGATTGTTCAAGGCACTCTGCGGAAGATTGGTGACAATTGGATCTGTTGGAATAGCATTGGCGATAATAAAGGAAAAGAGAGTGATTCCCAACAATGTTGGAATAACGAACAACACTCGTCGTAGAAAAAACAAATAGAAAGGCATAGCAACAGAGTCCAACTAGGCAGATAAATGATAGCCTCCATAGCTAAGTAAACCACGAGGCTCTTTTGTGAAGTAATCAAAATCATAGGGGAGCGGGTACTCCCCTATGAGACAGAAAAGGCAGTTCCTTACGATGCACGACTCAGCAGAGCCACATCAACCGTCCAGGCTGGATGCCAAATGTAGCCTTGCAAGTTAGCACGGAAAGCGGTTTGCAGTGCTGGCTGATTGAACGGCGCAAAAGGACTGTTTTGCTGGGCAAATTCTTGCAGCTTTGAATATTCATCAAGCCGCTTAGTCTGGTCACTCTCGACCTTCGCTTGCGCGATCAAATCCGTAATATCCTGAGGAAGCATGTCCGGTGTCCAATGGGCGCGAGTCGTTGCCACATTGCCGCCTGGAAGGAACGACAGGAAATCTGCGGCATCCTGGAAATCTGGCCCCCAGAACATGTAGACAAAGGGCTTTGTTCCACCACGATACGCTTCCAAGACCGTTCCTATATCACCAACATCCAGCGTAACCTTGATATTCGCTTCAGCCAAATCCGATTGAATCTTCTGGGCATTGGTATTCATATTCACACCCTGCCAGGTGAAATCGGGATAGGTTAGCGCAATTTCGAATCCATCGGGATAGCCAGCGTCGGAGAGAAGCTTCTTAGCCATGTCTACATCGCGTTTGAAGGCCTTATCCTCACCGAACGCACCCGCTACACCAATAGCCAGATTCGATCCGGGTGTTACACCGCCCCAGAGGGTCTTGTAGCCGTCGTAATCCAAAGCATAGCGAACTGCCAGTTGAACCTTTGGATCCGACATTGGCCCACCGATGGTCTTATCTTCGTTCATCAGCAGGAAGTGGGTATATTGGCTCACTCCACTGAAGATCGAAATATCGGCATTGCTTTTGACGGCGGTAATCTGATCCGGGGTCATATCGAGCGCAATATCAACATCACCTGCTTCCAAAGCAGCCTGCTGAGCCGCAGCCTCAGGGATGTTATTGATAATCACGCGGTCAAAATAGGGTGCTGTTCCGGCGTAATTCGGATTGCGTACCAGAACTGTTTTGGACTGCTTCTCCCAACTTTCAAGCATGTATGGCCCTGAACCAGCCGAGTGACCATCCAGATAAGCTTGTGCCGTATCTGTATCTTTCGCATCGGCAGCATCAGTACCGCCATTCGCAATAATGTCCTTTGAATCGGTAATGGAGAAAAAGCCGCTGCAAAGCAGTGACAAAAACTCTGGACTGGGTGCGTTGAGGACAATCGTGACCGTATGGGCATCAGTGGCTGTCGTGCTGGCAATACGATCTGCCTGGAAAGAGGGACTACCCTTGACATTCTCCAAACGGTTGAAGGAGAAAACAACATCATCGGCAGTCACAGGATTGCCGCTGGAGAAAACAGCACTATCAGTCAAATGGAACGTGTAAGTTAAACCATCGGCAGATACATCCCAGGAGGTCGCCAGCAGCGGTTCGATTGAGCTGAAGTCCTTGTCGGGAAATGTCACCAGGGTTTGATAGGTTGCCCGTTCGACAATACCTGTGGTTTGGGTGTAGCCGCGTGCCGGATCATAGGAATCAGTACTTTCGGCATGGCCAATGACCAACACCTTTTCATCCTGCGCAACTGCTACTAAGCCCGATAGCAGAAACACTGTGACGAGAATCAAAAACAGAGCCGCCGAACGACGTAATTGAGAGCTTCGCTTCATATGAGAATGTCCTTCCTTCATTAAAACGCTGTCTCGAATTTTGAATGACCATTTAAGGCAGGTCGGGAACCTTAACACATCGTAATTGTAGACCGCAAATCGCTGTTCAGCAACGAATTGGTTCTATTCATAAATTGCCCCTTAAGGGATAGTTCATGTTATAGTCTGGGCATATTTGTAACAGTCTAACACATTGAGAAAGTCGAACCATGTTGTCTTATAGTGAACGTATCGAACGATTTCAAAGCACGATTGCAGGTAAAGTTGATCTGGTTTACCTGCCGATTTGTACCGATTTGCAATATCTGACAGGTGTACCGCGCGATATTCCGAACTTCGGTGTGACCATTCACCCCGGCGCATGGCTGGAAGGCGCGTGGATGACACCTGACCAGCGGCCGATTTTGCTGCTTTCCCGGATGAGCGCAGAATTGAGCGCATTGGGTCAGATTTCCAATATCCAACTGCGCGTTCTGGGCGAATGGGATGATCCATCCACACTGGTGCGGGATATTCTGAAGCCGTTTAATCTGCCGGAAAAGCCGCGCGTGGCGATCAGTGATGCAGCAACCGGGGAAACGATTGTCCATCTGCAAAAAATTCTGCCGGGGGCGATTTTCAGTTCAGCGACGACTTTGATGCGTGTATTGCGCGTGGTCAAATCGGAAGATGAAATCGCGATTATGCGCCGCGCTGGGGAAATTACAGAAGCGGCATTTACGGATGTGATTGCCAAACTGAAACATGGTATGACGGAACTGGATTTGATGTCCGAGGTAGATTACCAACTACGGCGGCATGGTTCGCTTGGCCCCTCATTCACGACTTCGTTCTACAATTCCGGCCCTACCCTACCCTTACTTTTCGGACAGCGGCTGGAAACATGGCCGCGTATTTTAACGCCGCCTGTCTCGATCCTGTTCGACTTCGGCGCGGTGCATGATGGCTTTTGTTATGACTATGGACGGACGGTTTCATTTGGCGAACCGGATGCCGAATTCCAGAAGGTATATAAGCTAGTTATGGACTCACAGGCGGCAGGAATTGCGGCCCTCAAAGCAGGTATGATCACAACTTCACAGGTGGATGCAGCAGCACGAAAAGTCATCGAAGATGCGGGTTATGGCGAGGCGTTCCGTCATCGCCTCGGACACGGAATCGGGATGGATGTGCATGAGCCGCCGTTCCTGACCAAAGGGGATGAAACTCCGGTACGCGAAGGCATGATGTTCACAATAGAGCCGAGCATCACCCAGTTCCACTCGTATTCATCGCGGGTGGAAGATGTGGTCGTAGCACATCCGAACGGCGGCGAACCTCTGACCAAAGGTTTCCAAAGCCTGATTGTAATTGATTAAACAAGGCAAACGATGAGCAATCGACAGAATATTTCGTCCAGCACAGTATGGGAATCACTAGCGGGGTATTCGCGTGCTGTACGGTTAGGAAATACTATTCATGTTTCCGGCACAACAGCAACGGATGATGAAGGCAAACTGGTTGGCGCAGGTGATCCGTATGCACAGACGGTTTTTATTATCCGGAAAATCGAACGGGCGCTCAATCAGGCCGGAGCTACATTGCAGGATGTGGTGCGAACACGGATTTACATCACGGATGTAAGTCACTGGGAGCCTGTTGCCAAAGCACATGGGGAGTTTTTCAAAGATATTCGTCCAGCAAATACCTTAATTGCGGTAGCAGCACTCATCGGGGAAGGCTATCTGGTGGAAATGGAAGTCGAGGCGATTATTCAAACACTATGAAATTCAGTCTGCGGCTCAATAACGATCACACTGTGAATGATTATGTGCGGATGGCAAAACTGGCAGAATCGGTAGGCTTCGACCAATTCTGGGTAAGCAACGATCTGTTTTTCCGCAGTGCCCCAGTCATTTTAACGGCTGTCGCGGTTGCAACGCAGCGAATCGAAATAGGGACGTGTATCCTCAATCCGTACACCATCAATCCAGCGGAAATTGCTATGCTGGCGGCTACCTTAGATGAAGTTTCTGGTGGACGATTCAACCTGGGGATTTCCTCCGGCGCGGATGACTTTCTGGGGTGGCTGGGGATCGAAGCTGATAAACCGCGTACAGCCGTCATTGAAAGTATTGAGGCCATTAATCAACTGCTTTCCGGCGAACGATTTCCTTGCAAGGGGCAGTTTTTGCGGTGGTCAGATGAAACCTATTTGCGATTTAAAGCACTGAGGCGTGTTCCAATTTATATCGGCGCGATGAGTCCAAAGATGCTCACTGAAATCGGGCGGATTGCGGATGGGGGTTTGCCGCTGCTGTTTCCGCCGGAACATTATCAGAATATCTTGCCGTATATCCGTGAAGGTGCTACAAACGCCGGACGTGACTTGAAAGACATTGATGTTGCAGCTTGTATCTGGTGTTCCATATCGGAGGATAAAGCCGCAGCAGAAGATGTCCTGAAGGAAAAGATTGCCTATTACGGTCACGCGATGAGCGCTTTAATTCTGGAACAGCTTGGACTGACCCATGCTGACTTTGTTGAAATAGAACGTGCGGTCATGCAGGAAAATAACATCGAAAAAGCGAAATCGCTGATAACACCCCAAATGATGCAGATTGGAATCGCTGGGACGACCCAAGACTTGATCAGGCGACTGGAAAAGCTGGTTGCATTGGGTGTAAAGCATATCAGTTTTGGGCCACCGCTTGGCCCAGAAATCCATGAGGCGATTCGAGCTATCGGATGTGATGTAATTCCTTATTTTAGGTCTTCGTGAGGTACATATGACTCGTGAGTTTGAACTTTTCGATTTACGGGTAACGGTTGAGAAAATCGAGGGGCGCTCGGTATGCAGCTTACAGGTGGGCGACTACTTTGACCTGACCGAAAGTAATCGTTTGCGGATACCAGAAGGGAAGCACTTTTGTATTTATGCGCTCAGTTCTGTGCTACCCCTGCTTGCGGCAAAGCAGCGCCAGCTTGCGGCTCAGGATTGGCTTGAATCGGACTCACTGATCGCCTGCCCTGACCCGGATGAACGTTTGATAATGCGGATAACACGGTTACAAAAACGCACGATGAACGCGGAAGATTTGACCTGATGAAGCGCGAAATCAGCATTGCCTTCCAGACGAACAAATCCGCCGGAGAGTATGT
Organism: Aggregatilineales bacterium; assembly: GCA_044226645.1. GTDB lineage: Bacteria > Chloroflexota > Anaerolineae > Aggregatilineales > Phototrophicaceae > CFX2. Next base: position 4,118 of record JBGAGR010000133.1, on the reverse strand, counting down.
TGCTCTAGCGAAACTGGTTAACCAATACGATTTCGATGCAGTCAGCGTGTACTGTGACCTGCCCTATCACCCATCTTATGCGCCGCTTTTGCTGATGGCTCCGCACATTCAACAAGCGCGAATTGGTCCCGCCGCGATTGCACCATCGCGAATGCACCCACTTGATATTGCTGCACAAACAGCACTACTCGCGGAAATCGCACCCGGAGGTGTTTATGTGGGCATCGCGCGGGGGGCGTGGCTGGAAGATCATGGTATTCACGAACAAACTCCATCCGTGCAAGCCATACGCGAAACAGTGGATATTATTCGTTATATGCTTAGTGGACAAAGTGGTGGGTATCAAGGGCAAATCTATCATCTTGCAAAACATGTTCACGCGCCGTATCCTCTGCCCACAAGGCCTATTCCCATGATGATAGGAACTTGGGGCAAGAACCTCGGTGCGGCTGCCGGTGAATTGGCTGATGAAGTAAAAGTTGGAGGTTCTGCTAATCCCAACTTCATAGCGGTTATGCGCTCATATCTGAGCGAAGGCGAACGACTTGCTAAACGGCCAGATAAGACGGTAAAGATTGCAATCGGCGCAGTTAGCGTCATTGATGATGATCGGACAGCAGCACGTATTGCTGCCCGTCACGCAGTCGCTATGTATTTACCTGTCGTGGCAGCACTCGACCCAACGCTAGTGATTGATCCCGCATGGGTTGAACAACTACAAACGTATGTGCAGCGCGGTGAGATGGATGCAGCGGCAGCGATCATCCCCGACGATCTGCTTGACCAATTTGCCTTTTCGGGAAATGCCGACGACATAATAAAACATGCCAACCGCCTTTTTGAAGCCGGGGCACAGCGCATAGAATTTGGGACACCACATGGTCTGTCGCCCGAAAACGGGATAAGGATTTTAGGGGAAAAAGTAATTCCCGCACTGCGTCATCAGTGGGTCTAACTCCAGATAAATCGGGAATCAGACATCAAATCAAATTCATGTTCTGAGTATTGACACCCATTTCCCCTTATGCTAAACTTCGCCTCGTCAGGAAATAGGGGGCGTGGTGCAGCGGTTTAGCATATTGCCCTGTCAAGGCAAAGATCGCGGGTTCGAATCCCGTCGCTCCCGCACTGGGTGGAAACAGAGTTTGTAATGTTTCCACTTTTTATTTCCTCTGCCACCTGCTCCAATACCTCCGACGGTATTGATAAGTCCTCATCCAAAATCACCCCAAAATTACCATGCAGCGCTATTGCTATCACCCGCTGATCGTAGACAAATACACGGTCAACAATTCTGGTGATTAGCTGTTTTCGTGCTTCGTCGGGATTGTCTAAAGTCCCACACTTCTCCCAATAGCTGGTGAAGTTCTTAAGGAGGTCGCCTGCTTCCATCAGGTCATCGTAAGCCACTGGACGCAAGGCTTCGATTTCCCGTTGCAGTTGGGTGCGTTTTTCGATATATTCATCCGGTGTCATAAAGCCTTTTTCCCAACTGAAATTGATCCGCTCTACTGCCTGTCTGATTTCCTCCATCCGCTTGTTCGCCTCAGCATGTTCCACTTGATTTTGAATGGCTTTTTCCACCCGCTGTTTAAAGTTGTCTGGAATAACCAGACGGGCAAGCGCTTCAACAACTTGTTCATCAACTGTATTCACCATGACGTACCCCTGCTCACAGTCGCCATAACCGCGATCCCGGCAGAGGCAGCGATAAGCCGCGTAGTCATCCCGTTGGCTATACGCTGCACGCATCTTACCGTATTTCCCATCCTTCAAATCCTCCGGCTTGCGCGTCACACACCGCGCACAATACACCCGGTCATTCAGGAGATAGGTGTGCATTTGCGAAAACGGCTTACGATGCTTGGTCAGTTGTTCCCGTACCTGCTGACATTGGTCAAAGAGTTCATCCGAAATGAAACCCTGATGTTTGCCTTCGAACCACTCTTTGTGATTGCGGCTTGACCGTTTCCCCTCCCCCAGCGAACCGTTGTAGAGAGTCTCGCAGTAGGGGACACGCCCGGTATAGACCCGGTTCTGAAGCATATCCCGTACCATCTCCCTGCCAATCGGCTGTTGACCTGCACGGAGTTGCTGAACTATCGGCTGCCGGTTCAACCATTCTGCAATATCCCGATCACTATAATTGCCTGTTACATAGCGTCGAAACGCACGACGTACAATAACCGCCAATCTGGGGTTGATGTATAATCCAGCGGGACAATCGGCGGTACCGTTGGCGGCGATAGTGAGATCATAACCCAGCGGTGGCACACTGCCGTTGAATTCTCCATTGACGGCTCGATAGTGCTTGCCACGTTTGGTTTCATTGCTGAGATTTTTGGAGTAAAACGCCGAGATCACAGCTAACAGTTGTTCCATCATGGCGCTGTAGGGAGAATCATCGTCATCCTCGCTGAATCCCTCCACACAATAGAGCTTCAATCCGTACTCATGGCGAAGGAGCATCTTAATCATAACCACGTGTTCATGATTGCGTGCCAGTCGGTCAAACTTCCAGAACATGATGGCATCAAACTTGCCATGTTCGGCAGCTTTTCGCATCTCAATAAAGCCATCGCGTTCCAGACTCCAACCGGACTTAGCGCTGTCGCTGTAGACCGCGACAACCGCCCCGCCGCGATTGGCAATCTCCTCGCGGCATTTCGCTTCCTGCGCTTCGAGGCTAAGCTCATTTTGCATTTCTGATGAGTATCGGGTGTAAACAGCAAAACGGGTACGTTTTTTGGATTTATCATCGAACAAGTTCGTTTCTCCTCTTATTGGCTCGTTTCTTCTTAACCGGAAAGGTGTGCCGTGTGTTGATAAATACGACACCAGCGAATTCGTCTACTTCTCGCTCTCGGATAGGGGAGTAAACCCCATCCTCGACTGTTATTTCACAATTTGAGAATATGTATCGAGGCATATCTCCTTTCTCAGATATAAGAGTTGAGTAATAAAAAAGCCGCCAACTGCTGTGAATCGCAATTGACGGCTAAAATGCGTTAATATACGCCTAGCCTGCCATGCTGCGAACACCAGCGTGGTTGGTTAGCTCCCAGATGATGGTCGAAACATCATTTGGGAGCGCTTAAATACACATAATACAATGAATATTATACGGGATATGCCATAGATTGTCTACCAAGTAGACGGCTGTCGTCAGCTACACACAGCGCCTTACTATTTACGCTCCATAGCAGTGCGGAAAACACGCATGAGTTCAAGGGCGGAACGCCGGGCATCGGTATCGGGAAGACGACGCAGTTCTTCAACGACGGCAGTATCAATGTCATCGAGCGCCACGTCGCCTTCAAAGAAGTACATGAGTGGAACATCCAGCACCTGGGCAAAAAGCGGCAGTTCTGTCACAGAAATACGGCGTTTGCCGTTCTCATATTCTGACACGGCTCTCTGGTCACGCGAAATCAGCGCCGCCATTTCTTCCTGGGATAGCCCTTTACGCTCACGAGCGAGGCGGATACGTTGTCCAAGTAATGATTTGTCCACGTGATGAATATCCAGAAAACGCATAAGATCTATTGCAATTCTAGAAACTCCGCCTTATACTGTCTATTGTGCGTGAACATTGATCTCTATTCGGTAATTTGAATATCCTCCCTATCGATCGTTTGATAGGTTAAGAGAAAGGGATAACGCGATGTTCAACGGCGGCGGCGGTACCTAATAATTTGAAAGAAGGCGGCTGAATGACACAGCCGCCTTCGCTTTTTACCAGCGCCATGCCAGGATATAGGATTCGTACAAGCGCGGGTGGTCGGTTGTCCAAGTCACGCGCGTTCGACCATCTGGCATAGTCTGAATAGCGCTGTGGTCTAGCAAAGTGGTTTTGGTGATATTCTGTTCAACCAAATTGACTTCTTTGGGTGGGCGGCTTTTTGGAAATATGATGCATATCAATAACCGATATGTGCGGTGATCAACATCCGTTTGTAAATCCTCTTCAAATTGGGTAAAGCCGTTCAAGATTGTGCGCTGGATGTGAAAATCCTCAATATCCCCATGATTCTTGGTTTCATGCAGCGAAATCAAGACCCGATAGCGATGCCCTTCCCGATAACGATCTACAGCAATTCCAGGTGAACACTTGTAAG
>JBGAGR010000132.1:0-20507 GCA_044226645.1 Aggregatilineales bacterium | reverse complement strand
GCTACCAGTGACAGCCATACACCCAGCACCGGGCCGAGAATCGCACCGCCTGAAATAAACAGCAGCGCACGCGGATTTGCGCGCATGGTTCGGTAACTGTTGATGAGTTGGCGATTGACGATGGTTAGTGCCCATATGACGATGACGGCAACAAGCAGGCGGATTAGATTGCCGGATAATGCCGGAAAGCCATCTGCCAATCCCATTTTGCTCAAAACCAGTCCACCAGCTTGCCCACACGCGCCGCCAAACCCGCACAGCAGCCCAATGATATAACGGCGGTTATCAGTCGTCGCGCTTATGGATGTCTTCTCGTTTTCAACTTTCCCGCGTCGTTCCGCGATCACCAGCATAATGCCCCCGATGGTAATGCTGATGCCGATGATTTCCACAATCGTCAATGTCTCGCCCAGAAACAACCACGCCAGCACAGCGCCCAAGACCGGAGCCAGTGCCATCATCAGCATAGACAGGCGCGGCCCAATCAGGATAAATGCCTGAAACAAAAACGCATCGCCCAGGGCTAACCCGACAAAGCCAGACAGCCCTAACCAGAACCAGCGTGAGGACTCGGCATTAACCGGAATTGGCATCCCAAAGCTGAGGAAGTGCAGCAGCATGACCAGCAGCACCGCCACCAACAGTCGCATCCGGTTGACAATGACCGAACCCACCTGCCGCCCGGAAATCGTAAACAATATCGAACCCAATGAAAAACAAAGTGAAGTACCTACAGCGGCTAATTCGCCCACAAACGGCATTTAATCTGCTCCTCTATGACCCGTTATAATTCTGCTTGATCTACTCTAACGGAGATCAAGTCCGCTGTATTGATCCAATGTAGTCCATTTGTTCCGATCTCAGGGAGGAACCAAAAACCAACCGTTAGCTATCCAAATCCTTCCCGAAAAGTTTACCAAAAAGTAACCCTTTTTCCTCCCGTCTGGGTTATAATCTTGTTATCTGTCTTTCATCGTAACAATGGCTCAACCATGCCTTTCAGCATATTATCGCTCTGTTATGTCTCTGTTATTGCACTCATTTTTCCCCGTGAGGTTATGATCGCTTCCCTCACGAGGCTCTGTTATTCTCTGTTAAACAGAGCATTAATCTAAATAATCGCCGCCGTTAGGAGAAACCCATGCCAGAAATACATTTTGACCGTTATTACCGTTATGAAGAATTGACTCAACTGCTCATCGAATATGACCGCGAATATGCGGGTTTGGTTCAGCTTCAAAGCATCGGTAAAAGCCACGAAGGTCGTGATATCTGGGTCATCGCCGTCACCAATGAAGCGACTGGCTCCGCCAGTGAAAAACCTGCCATGTGGGTTGATGGCAACATTCACGCCTCCGAAGTTTCCGCTTCGACTGCGGCCTTGCACCTGCTGCACCGCCTCACCAGCGAATACATGAAAAACCCTGATATAACACGCTGTTTAGATACCCGCGCCTTTTACATTTGTCCCCGTATTAACCCTGATGGCGCGGAATGGGCATTGGCTGATAAGCCCAAAATTATCCGTTCCAGCACCCGTCCTTATCCTTATGACGAGGAGCCTCTAGAGGGGTTAGAATCTGAAGATGTAGACGGTGATGGTCGAATGCTGCAAATGCGCATCCCGGATGCCAATGGTCAATGGAAAGCCCATCCCGATGAACCGCGCCTGCTGGTTCGCCGTGACCCCACTGAAACGGGTGGTCAATACTATCGGGTCATACCGGAAGGCTTCATCCAGAACTTTGATGGTGTTACTATCAAAATGAAGCCCCGTAAGCAGGGCTTGGATATGAATCGCAATTTCCCCGGCGAATGGCGGCAGGAGCATGAACAGTATGGTGCAGGGCCGTACCCCACCTCAGAGCCGGAAATTCACGCCATCGTTTCCTATATCACTAGCCATCCCAACATCACGGGCGCGATCACCTTCCACACCTTCAGTGGTGTGCTGCTGCGACCCTATGGCACTCACCCTGATGATTCCTTCCCCGCAGAAGATTTGTGGACGTACCAGAAAATCGGTCAGAAGGGGACTGACCTCACAGGTTATCCCAATGTCTCTGTCTTTCACGACTTTAAATATCATCCCAAAGAGGTCATTACTGGCGTTTTCGATGATTGGATGTATGACCACTTTGGTGTCTATGCCTGGACAGTAGAAATCTGGAGTCCGCAGCGTCAGGCTGGCATTGAGAAATACAAATTTATCGACTGGTCACGCGAGCATCCCATCGAAGATGATTTCAAAATGCTCAAGTGGAGCGATGAAAAACTCGGTGGCAAAGGCTATGTTGATTGGTATCCCTTCCATCACCCCCAGTTGGGCGCAGTCGAATTAGGCGGTTGGAATTTCCACTATGCTTTCCGCAATCCGCCTCCCCAGTTTCTTGAAAGCGAAATTTCACGCTTTGCTGATTGGCTCATCTGGCACGCGCTCATTTCCCCTCGCTTGGAACTGCATAGCGTTCAGGCTTCACCGCTGGGTGGTGGATGCTATCAAATCCAGATGGTTGTACATAACACGGGTTGGCTGCCGACCTATCTCGCTAAGAAAGCTTTGGAGAAAAAAGCTGTGCGTGGGGTCATTGCCGAAATTGACCTGCCGGAAGGTGCATCCTTAAGAACAGGCAAAGCGCGTGAAGATATCGGTCAGCTTGAAGGCTGGAACAATGTTGGCCCTGTTGTATCAGCCGGCGAATCTTCCGGTGTGACCGATGACCGCGCCAAAGTGACATGGGTGATCTGTGCACCTGACAAGGGTATGGTGAAACTCACAGCTCGTCATGATCGTGCTGGTGTCGTCCATACCGAGGTCGAGTTAATCTGAAGCTTTCGCGAAAGAAGGCTTCTTCGAAAAGCGTATATACTAGGGTAAATGACCTGAATAAGCAGAAGGCCAATATTTATGGTGATGAGTGAAAGCACTCATGTTTCGTCAACCGAGTTACCTGCCGAACCGCAGATTTATGACAATATTCTAGGCGCGATGGGTAATACGCCCCTCGTGCGGCTGAACCGTGTCGCGCGTGGTGTACGGGCGCAGATCGTAGCAAAAGTCGAGTATTTTAATCCGGGTGGCTCGGTAAAAGACCGCATTGGCATCACCTTCTGGTAATACGGGTGTTGGACTAGCTATTGCCGCGGCAATTAAAGGCTATAAAAGTGTCTTTGTCCTGCCGGATAAAATGTCGGACGAGAAAATTCGTGTACTCCGTGCCTATGGTGCGCGTGTCGTGGTGACACCCACCAACGTTGAGCCGGAAGACCCTCGTAGTTACTACAGTGTCGCCAGGCAAATTGTCGCTGAAACGCCCAACAGTGTCCTTGCCAATCAATATCACAATCCAGTCAATCCGCAGACGCATTATGACAGTACAGGGCCGGAAATCTGGCGGCAGACCGCTGGGAAAATTGATGTCTTTGTCGCTGGCATGGGCACAGGTGGGACAATTACCGGGGTGGGGAAATTCTTGAAAGAGATGAACCCCAAAATCCAGATCGTCGGTGTTGACCCCATCGGCTCGATTCTATATGACTTTTTCTACACCGGAAAAATGACTGAAGCCCATAGCTATAAAGTCGAAGGCATCGGCGAAGACTTTATCCCTTCAGTCTATGATTTCAACTATATTGACGATATGGTCAAGGTCAATGACAAAGAATCGCTGTTGATGGCACGTCGTTTGGTGCGTGAAGAGGGTATGTTTGTCGGCGGTTCCTGTGGTTCCGCCGTCGCCGGCGCTGTCCGCTATGCTACTGAACGTAACTTGGGTGAAGATAAAATGGTCGTGGTGCTGCTCCCAGACAGCGGTTCACGCTACCTCAGCAAAGTCTTCGATGACAATTGGATGCGTGAGAATCGCTTCCTCGAAAGTGAATGGGTCGAAACTCCTGTTGCGACCATTCTGGAGCGCAAGGCGCATCAGGATTTGGTGTTGGCACGCAGCAGCGAATCGGTTGCCAATGTTATCGCCAAGCTGAAATCGGCTGATGTTTCTCAGCTTCCCGTCATTGGTGATCGTGGTCAACTTCTGGGTGTTGTGACCGAAGTGAGCTTATTGAATTATCTGCTGCGCCAACCGGGCAACGATTCTTCTACCGTGACTGTTGAGGATGCAGGTGTGATTCACACCAACGTCCCGACTCTGACACCTGAAACGCCTGTCGAGGTTATGATGAGTTTGTTCACGACGGAGAAAATCGCTCTGGTAGTTGAAGGCGTTCCCGGCAGCGATGACCGCAAGGTGATCGGCATCCTGACCCAAATTGACCTGCTCGATTTTCTGGCACGTCGCTAAAGTTGTACTTTTAGAGGCGAGTCAACAGCGATTCGCCTCTCCGATGCGCTCATATGACTTCACCTACCATCATCCGCTTCTGGAAGCCCTATAATGTTTTAACCCAATTTACCGATAAAGATGGGCGTTCAACATTGGCGGATTACATTCATCTGCCGAACGTCTATGCAGCCGGACGCTTGGATATGGACAGTGAGGGCTTGCTCCTGCTGACCGATTCGCCGCGCCTGAAAACCCGGCTGACTGACCCGCGCTACGAGCATCCGCGTACCTATTGGGTACAGGTCGAGCGCGTCCCTGATGAAATAGCCTTGCAGCGATTGCGCGATGGAATCGAACTCAGTGACGGTTGGACACGCCCTGCACAGGTTAAGCGGCTGGATATTTCCCCCGATTTACCTGAACGTTCTGTTCCGATACGGTATCGCAAAAATGTGCCCGACTGCTGGATTGAATTGACTCTCACTGAAGGGCGTAATCGTCAGGTGCGCCGTATGACCGCCGCTGTTGGGCATCCTACACTAAGATTAGTCCGCTGGGCGATTGGCCCGATTACATTGGCAGGATTGTCGTCGGGAGATTATAAGCCGCTCGATAAAACTGAAATGGAGGCACTATGGCGCAGCGCGATGCACAGGGACGCATGAGTAGCTATGTCAGCCCCTTTATGCCCGATTTGAGCTTCACGGCTGAGGATATAGCAGCCAATCGTCAAGGGATGCTGACCTCGCAGCAGGAACAGATCGTTGAAAATGCTTATCAGTGGCGCAAGCAGGGGAGGGGTAAAACGCTGCGCTTTTTTATGTGGTGGATACCCATTTTGCTGGTTGTTGGATTTTTTATCGAGGCCATTCAATCGACTAAACCCTTTGGTGAATTCTTATCGAGTCAGATACCTACAACGCTTTTTGTAGCCGTGCTTCTGTTCCTGATTTTCTCGCTGCTTAGATTTTTGGACTATTGGCTTTCACGGCATGTTCGCCAGCGTCGAATCAGTGCGGCTCAGGGGATAGCCCAACCATCAGAAACGGAAATGTCCAGCCGGGGATTTACCTATATTGACTATGAACTCAGACTCAAAAATGGATTTGGCAGAGGTAAGCATTTCCGTTTTGCCAATGCCAGTTCCCTTGCACATTTTGAGTCCGGCAAAAATTATCGTGTGTACTACATCAAATTCTATCCATTTCCGATTGTGCTTTCGGCAGAAACTGTTTGACATGCGTCCCATAATCCTATTATCTGCTTCATTGAATTGCCGTTACAATGGAAATGCTTATATTTTATTTTCACGCAATTGAGGCCGTTTATGCGCCGTCTGACTATTGAGCGGGCAGCCGCTATCATCATTTTTGCTCTGTTGTTCGCGATGGCGACCCGCATCCCGGTGGATACGGATATGTGGTGGCATCTTCGCTCCGGGCAATATACGCTCGAACACGGGATGATATATTCCGACCCATTCTCATTTACCCGCGCTGGTGTTCAATGGACGAACTATAGCTGGCTTGCGCAAGTCATCCTGTATGGTATCTGGAAAGTGGCTGGCGGTTTCGGGCTGGCGCTCTATACATCAGCATTGGCAACGGCGGGCATGTGGTTTATCTACCGCATGTCGGCAGGCAGTGTTTATTTACGCGGATTTGCCCTGATTATCGGAGCGGCAACCGCGGCGGTTTTCTGGTCGCCTCGTCCACAGATGATCTCGTTTTTTTTCAGTGCCGTTGTACTTTATTTGCTGTATTTACAAAAACGCAAGAAAATCGATCGCCTGTGGCTCGTTCCAGTCTTGATGGTTATATGGGGAAACTCTCACGCCGGGTTCGCCATAGCTTTTATCTTTTTTGCGGGTGCGATTGTCGGAGAATCGCTAGGCAATATCTTCAATCCGGGTGGAGAAAATGTTGTCCCCTGGGCTGGTATCCGCAAAATCATCATTGTGAGTCTCGTTTCTGCCGCCGCGATTTGTATCAACCCCTATGGGCTGAATATGTTAGCCGTTCCTTTCCAAACGGTCACGATTGGCGCGTTACAAAACTTCATTCAGGAATGGGCTTCGCCGAATTTTCACCAGCATGAAGTCTGGCCTTTTGCTTTCATGATTCTTGCGCTGTTTGGCGCGGCAGGAGCCAGCAAAATGCGCCTGGACTGGACAGATTTTATCCTCGCAGCGGGAACTGCTTTCATAGGACTGTTGGCGGGGCGTAATATCTCGGTCTTTGCCCTCGTTGCGACACCTATCCTGACCTACCATCTCAACGATATACTGGTCGAACGCGGCTGGGACGTGCGCCCGATACGGCGCGTAACAGCGGGGCAGGCGCGTCTGAATGTTATCCTCGTCAGCGTGATTTTACTCGGCGCGCTGGCTAAAGTGCTTCTGGTCGTAGACACCAAATCGGTCAGTGAGGCAGAACACCAATATCTGCCTGTGGATGTGACAAACTATCTGAAATCAGCTCATTTGCCGGGACGGATGTTCAACAGCTATAACTGGGGCGGCTATATACTCTTTAACTGGCCTGACGAACTCGTTTTTGCCGATGGTCGCACGGATGTGTATGGCGATGAATTTCTCACAAAAGTCTATATACCTACCGCAGTCGGTTCACCCGGCTGGGACAAAACTCTGGACGACTACCAGATTAACTTTGTCGCCATCGAGCCGGAGAGTGGTTTAGCGCGGGAGCTGCGCTTGACTCCCGGTTGGAAGGTAACTTACGAGGATAAGCAGGCGGTGGTTTTTATGCGGGAGGAAACAATTGGCTAAAAAATCTTCTCCCAAAGCATCGCGCCCTGAAACCGTCGAGCAACAACCTTTACCCCAGTCAAGTGCTTACACGATTTCATCCCTGACAGGACTGTTGGGTGATTTCCGCCTTTTGCTTATTCTGTTTGTTGCTTTTCGTTTGATGCTGCTCATGGTTTACCAGCCGCTGCTCATTCAGGGTGCGGAGCGGGGCATTACTGTTGGTGGCGATTTCCAGACTTATTTTGAGATTGCCTCATTATCCAAAACGGTTGGATTGCCCCTACGTGACTGGTGGAGCGAGTTCCCGCCGCTCTGGTCATATATTTCTGTTGCTGTCTATCAACTTCAGGGCGCAAATGCCAGCTATGGCGGTTTCGCCATGCTTCTAGGGCTGATTTTCCTGATAGCCGATACCGGGAATCTCATCCTCCTCCGCAGAATCGGGTCGAGGCTTTATAAACCGGAGACAGGTATGGCGCTGGCGTGGGTCTATGCGGTTCTGCTCGCGCCGTTGGTGTTTACTTTCTGGACATTCGAAGCGCTGGTCGTTTTTTCAATGCTGCTTGGCATCTGGTTGTTGTTGGAGCAAAAGGATAATCGTTCAGGGATCGCCGTTGCGATTGGTGCGCTAATCAAATTTACCCCCGCTCTGGTACTTGGCGCAGTCTGGCGGATGCGTCAGCCGCGACATGCCGCGCGTTATGCGGCTATTGTATTGGGGTTGTTCATACTGGTCTACATTCCCTTTTTTGCTCAGAACTCAGCTATGGCACTGCCTTCACTGACCGCGCAGTTCAATAAGGCATCTTACGAGAGCATCTGGGCATTGATTGATGGCAATTTCCGTACCGGCAATTTCGGCTCTCTGACTGAACGGCTCGATCCAGCCAACGCCAATATCATGCAGGGTAATCCCGCCCGTATTCCGGGATGGCTGCGTTTGGGAGTCGCCGGGGCAGTCGGATTGTTCGTGTTCGTGCGAACCCGCCGTTTTGATGATAAAGGGCTGGTCGCTTTTGTGGGTATCACGCTCCTGATATTCTTTATACAAGCACAAGGTTGGAGTCCGCAGTGGTTGATTCAGATTATCCCCTTTGTGCTGCTGTGCTTTCCGTCGCGTAACGGAGTTTTGATAATCGTCCTGCTCAGCCTGGCAACCTTTGCTGAATATCCCTTTCTGTTCATCCGTACAGGAGATACAGGGGGCGAGATTACCGGGTCTTTGGTCATGTCGTATGCTATTGTGATTCTGGCGCGCACTGGTATTTTAGTCGGGCTGTGCGTGGCGTTTTACAATCTCCTGCGGCAGGTACGCGAGAAATCAAGTATTGCGTAGTCTTCAATCCGCTTATAATAGGCCTTATCACACGTTTACGAATTTGGAGAATCGTGCATGGCTCAGCGACAGGAATTGGAACTCGCCCGCGAGTTGATTTCGGAAAAGCAGTATGAAAAGGCGCGTTTGCTGCTGCGCAAGGTGAAGGACGATCCCACCGCGCAAAAATGGTTGGAAAAACTCGATGAACTTGACCCGGTGCAGGAAGTATTAGCTGCCGATGGTAAGCCGGTTGAACCCTGGCAGTACACAGCACTGGAAGTCAGACGTTCCTATGGCATCCAGTATAAAGTGAGTGGGATAAGCAAGCCCGAATGGAAAGACCAGCCTATTTATTACGTGCTGAATCATCTGGGACGCGAAGGTTGGGAACTTTGTGCCTTTGAGTCGCTCAACGAGTTTTCGACCTACATCCTGAAGAAACCGGGTCTGGGCAGCTTGGACAAGGCTGAGGTCTGGGATCAATAGTCTCATCGTGAATCGTCGCTGGTTCCTACTTCTGTTTATTCTACTGCTTGCGCTCGCTCTGCGTCTGGTCAATTTGGGTGGGCGCAGTTTGTGGTATGACGAGGCTTTCGCCGTCCTGTTTTCCGAAAAGGGCTTAAGTGCCATGCTCTATGGCACTTTGACTCCAGTAGCAGGCGGCGCATCGGATATTCACCCGCTCCTCTACTACAGTACCCTCAATGTCTGGATGGCGCTCTTTGGCGAGACAGCTTTTGCCGTCCGTCTGCTGAGTGTCGTCTTAGGCGCGGCAACTGTCGGCATGATGTATGTGCTGGCGAAGGAACTCTTCAGCGAGAAAACAGCCCTTGCAACTGCTTTTATTACAGCAGTAGCACCATTCCATGTGCAGTATTCGCAGGAAACGCGCATGTATGCTCTATTGGGATTCCTGCTCGTAACAGCGACATGGTGTTTCATCAAAGGCTGGCGTGGAAATGCGCGTTGGTGGTTGGCTTTTGGTTTGCTGGCTGCGCTGGCGATGTATACCCAGCAGTTAGCCGCCTTTTATCTCGCTGCACTCGGACTGGTTCCGCTGGTGACACGTCACTGGAAGCAGTTTCGCTATACCGTGCTTGGGGCAGTCATCGCCGTCATCGTTTATTTGCCTTGGTTAGTCAACCTGCCGGGACAATTCCACAAAATTCAATCCTATTACTGGATCGATAAGCCCGGTTTGGGTGTGCTGCTGCGCACAATGTTCTCATTTCTGGTTGTCAATCTCGATATTCCGAAAAGTTCCTTTGCTCCGGCGTTGATTGTCGCTGCCGTACTCGTCATTTTTCTGGTTGTGCAAATCATCGTATATCTGCATCAGCGCCGCGCGAAGCCGGATCGCAAACCCCTGTTTTTCGTACTCTGGCTAGCCGTGATTCCGGTAGTGCTGATGTGGCTTGTCTCGCAGATTCAGCCCGTTTATTTGGAACGCTCCTTGCTGCCCTCAGCCCTCATGCTGTATCTGGCATTGGGCTGGATGTTCGCATCTAGTCGAATGCCGCGTGTTGTCGCCGGAGTCGTGGGAATCATCGGCCTAGGTTTGGTCGCCATTGGCCTGTATTACCAATACACCTGGGCGACTTTTCCGAATTCGCCATTTCAGTCAGCGGCAGAATATATTCGCGCCAACTGGCAGTCCGGTGACATCGTGGTTCACCAGAATAAAATATCCGCCTTGCCGATGATTTTTTATGACCGCGATTTGCCGCAGCGCTTTATTGGGGACACACCTGGAAGCGCGGATGATACGCTGGCTTTGCCCACGCAGCAGGCACTCAATCTGTTTGCCAATGCCTGTGTGCAGTCTGCCACGCAGGGCAGTCCACGAATTTGGTGGGTGGTATTCGATTTTGCTGAACAGCAGTACGCCGCCGCCAATCGCTCTGAATTGCAGACTCAGCTTGACTGGCTGAATGCTCATTACACAGCGCTCTCGACTGAGAAATTGAATGATCTGGATGTCGTCTTGTTTGGTAATCCGCACGGCGATCTCGGCACAGAATGCGAGCCGCCCTGAAGAAATGCGGATTTCTTAAGCCTTTAGAAGGTGTGCCTATCTGGTACGATAAGAAGGCACACTTTGAGGGTGATTAACCCTTATGGCAGGGTGTTTAATCCGTTACCAGCATGATTGGGAATATGAATTGGCGACAAGCGTAATGCAACGAAATTACAGCCGTTGGCTTATCGGGCTGATTTTCATCGTGATTGTCTTTGCTGCGGACGTACTGGTCACGCACAATGTTCTGACTGACCCATTTCCAGGTCACAATGATTTTATGTCACGTTGGGAAGGTGCTCGGTCATACTGGATTGATGGCCTAAATCCCTATAGTGATGAAGTCAGCCTTAATATCCAAGATCGGATTTACGGACGGCCGGTCGAAAATGGAGAAGACCCTGGCTATTTTGCCTATCCGTTTTACACCGTTTTTCTCGTCTGGCCTTTAGTCTATACCTCCTACGCCTGGGCATCTGCCATCTGGATGGTTTTGCTGGAAGCGGCCTTGATTGCGTCCCTGTTCATCCTGTTCGACCTTTTCCGCTGGAAACCCGCTCCACTCATTATGGCTGCGCTGATATTATGGACACTTTTCTTTTATTTCCCCGCACGCGGTCTGATTTTAGGACAGGTCGGGCTGCTGGTTTACTTTTTCGAAGTGGTTGCAATCTGGGCTGTTGTCAAAAGATATGATTCGCTTGCGGCGGTTGCCCTCGCCATTTCTACCGTGAAGCCGCAGATGGGCTTTCTGATTGTTCCGTTTCTGCTGCTGTGGGGTTTGCGTGAACGCCGCTGGAAGTTCGTCATCGTCTTTGTCGTCACGATGCTAATTTTGCTAGGTGTGTCCTTTGTGATGGAACCCTCTTGGTTTGGAGATTGGGTAGCGCAGTTACGAAATTATCCTTCTTATACAGCGATTGGTTCACCTGTCTGGATTATCGTAACCTATTATCTTGGCCTGGGCAGTTGGGCGGAAATTGCTGTCAGCGGATTACTTGCGCTGCTAATGTTCATCACATGGTATTGGGTGCTGTGGAAGGGGAATAACGAACGGTTTTTGTGGGTTACTGTGCTTACCCTGACTGTCACGCATCTGATCGCGCCGCGTACTGCCACACCCCATTATGTGATTTTTATCCTCCCGCTCGTTTTCTATTTCGCGCTGATTAGCCGCCGCCACCGCCGTCGGGGAAGTCTATGGATTGTGCTGATTTTGTTCGCGCTGCTCGTTTTGTCCTGGGTACACTTTCTCCTGACGGTGGTGAAGCAATTTGAACACCCCTCGCTTTATCTGCCACTACCTATTGCCATATTGGTTATTCTGTGGTGGACTCGTCGCCAATGGTGGGAGTCGTCACCAGCAAAGGCATCAACTGCGTGATAACCCGCCGTGACCGTATCCTCTTTGCCTTACTGGCACTTATTGGCGCGTATCTCGTTACACGCGGGTTGGTCGCTGCGCCCGGTTATACCGATGTTTTTTATCATCTCAATGCCGCCAATTGCATTGCGATAGGCAAGGGGCTGACCGACTCCTATCTCTGGACATATATCGGCGCACCGAGCAGCCTGCCTGCACCATCGCATTTGTATTGGATGCCCCTGACCTCCATCATCGCTGGATTAGGGATGAGTTTGCTCAATCAACCCGGTTATTATCCCGCCGCGCAGTGGCCCTTTACGTTGATGTTCGCCGGATTAGTCTATCTCGGTTTCTACCTCGGTGAAAAACTGGGTAGAACTCGCCGCCATGCCTGGATTGCCGGACTGCTCACCCTTTTTAGTGGCTACTATATCCGTTTCTGGGGCGCGATTGATACCTTTGCGCCTTACGCGCTGGTGGGAGCGCTGTGTCTGCTGTTTATGGGATTAGCGGTGAGTGCCCAATCTTCCACCCGCCGGACAGCGCTTTATTTCATCTTAGCAGGTATTTTTGCGGGATTGGCGCATCTCACCCGCGCTGATGGGATTTTGCTGCTGCTGGTTGGCTGGTTAGTGGTGATCTGGCCTTTAGTGTTTCACGGCAAGGCTGGACGTGCTCAAGCACGAGATTTAATCGGCGGTGGGTTGCTCATGACTGTTGCCTACCTGTTGACCATGTTGCCTTGGTTCATCCGCAATCTGAATGCCATTGGTACCCTGCTGCCTTTGGGCGGAACACAGTCGATTTGGTTTACCGAATACAATGATTTATTTAATTACCCGCCCGCTGCCAGTCCTGCGGTACTGTTTGCTAATGGTTTGAACATCTTCCTATCCTCTCGCTGGGAAGCGCTGACCAACAATCTCGGTACATTGGTGGCTGTGGAAGGCTTAATCATCATGACACCGCTCATGCTCGTGGGAGTATGGCAGCGTCGGCATGATGATTTTCTACGCGGCTTCTGGATTTACGCTCTCAGTTTACATCTTGCAATGACATTAGTTTTTCCATTTCCCGGCTATAGGGGTGGTTTGCTGCATTCTGCGGCTGCGCTGGTTCCCTGGTGGGCAGCACTCGGTATTGTTGGGTTAGATGCTTGTGTGGATTGGATTGCACGCCGCCGCCGTCGCTGGAATCCGAAATCCGCCAAATGGATTTTTTCGGTTGCACTGGTTGTATTGGCGGCTTTTCTGAGCATTTCAATCGCTTTACCCAACCGAGTGCGTGAACATGACATGCCCGGACTGGATCAGACCTTGTTACAACTGTTGCCGCCGGGTTCCAGAGTGATGATAAATGACCCGGCGCAGTTGTATTATTACACCGGATTTGGTGGAACTGTTCTGCCCAACGAGTCGCCAGATGTCATTCCGGAAATCGCTCGTCAGTATGATGTCGGTTATCTGGTCATCGAAGGTATCTCGCCCGATGGATATGCCTCTGAAGCCGCTTCGCCTAAACTTTGGTCGATATTGACCGCGGCGCCTGATTTTCTGATTCCGATTCCGATTAATATCCCTGATGTGAAGCTCTATGAAATTCGTCATTGAACGCTTTAACCGCCGTGATGTTGTTTTCCTGCTCGTAGCGCTGGCGCTGGTCTTGTTCTATGTTGCTAAGGCAAACGGCGGTTTCCCACTGGATGATAGCTGGATACATCAGGTATATGGGCGCAATCTGGCGCAGACCGGACAATGGGCATTTGTTGTGGGAACACCCAGCGCGGCATCAACCTCGCCACTTTATACGGTGCTGCTCTCCATTGGTTACCGCTTGAATATTCCCTTTAAACTCTGGACACACACCCTTGGTGTGCTGGCGTTGTGGATTACCGGCATGATTAGTGCGCGGATGGCGGAGCGCCTGCTCCCTGCTCAAAAATGGGCTGGTTGGGTTGCAGGCTTGCTGCTCCTGTTGGAATGGCATCTCATCTGGGCCGCAGCTTCCGGCATGGAAACCATGTTGTTTAGCATGTGGACGCTGGTCTTAATTCACCTGGCCTGGCGGGAAGCTGATGCTCAACAGGCTGAAACCGCACTTAAGAAGCGTCTGTGGAATGGAGCAATATTTGGGGCTTTTGCTGCTCTTGCTACCTTAACTCGACCAGAAGGGGTTGTTCTGACAGCAGTTATTGGCTTGGTGATGATAATCGCTCGTCCTCAGGGTGCATGGCGCAGTTTTCTGGTCTGGGCGATTGCAGCAGCAGTTGCTTTCCTCATCCTGATGACACCCTATCTTGCTCTCAATATACAGCTCACGGGTGGCCTGTTGCCAGATACCGCCGCTGCAAAACAAGCTGAAAGCGCTGGCCTGTTTGCCGAGAGTTTTCTCACACGGCTTATAAACATGGTTGTCCCGATTTTTGCTGGCGCGCAGGTGATTCTTGTCCCCGGTATCCTCTATTTTGCCGTTTATACTGCTCGTGATTCAGTCGCTCAACGAAAACGTCTTTTTGATCTGCTGCCGCTGTTTTGGGCGTTGATACTGATTTTGCTTTACACCACACGTCTTCCTGCGAATTATCAGCATGGCCGTTATGTCATTCCAGTGCTTCCCTCGCTGGTGCTTTTGGGAACAGTTGGGACTCTCACTTTGGTTCGAATCAGCCAAAGATCATTGCTTGGTCGTGTTCTGACTCGTTCGCTGGCAATTTCCAGCATTTTGGGTTTTGTTGGCTTCGCGTTCACCATCGGGCCGAGTCAGTATGCACAGGATGTCACCATCATCGATCAGGAGATGGTCGCTTCCGCTCACTGGATTGCCGATCATATTCCACCTGATCAAATCCTCGCTGTACATGACATCGGTGCAGTGGGCTATTTTGCCCCACGCCCGATTCTTGATCTAGCAGGGTTAGTCAGCCCGGAAATTGTTCCGTTCATCAAAGATGCCGACCAATTATGGATATGGCTCTATAAACGCGGCGCACGCTACATGATGGGTTTTCCCGACCAGATACCAGGACAAAATACCCATGACCCACGCCTTTGCCCTGTATTTACGACAGGCGGTGAAGCTTCTATTACTGCTGGTGGCGATAATATGACGGTTTATGAGATTGTTTGGGACGAGATTTGCCCTAAGGATTAAATACCAGTTGCGCCAAACTTTGTGAAAACTATACTGACCGCGGTATTTTTAGTACATGTTCAGGTATTTATGAAGCTCCCAATCGGTCACTTCCAGACGGTAATCATTCCATTCGGCTTGTTTCCCCTGCGAGAAACGTTCGTAAACATGCGGGCCAAGCGCATCTCGGACAATAGAGTCTTTCTCAAGTTCCTGCAAAGCTTGTTCGAGTGACCCAGGCAGGAGATTCAGACCTGCATCACTCGAATTCTCCAGCAAATAGAGATTTTCCTCGCTGGCAGGTGGCAGCAGGAGTTCGCGGCGAATGCCATCTAACCCGGCAGCGAGCATGACTGCAAAAGCCAGATAGGGATTGCAGCTTGGGTCGGGGCAGCGTAGTTCCAGACGGGTCGCCTCGTCCGTATGTGCACGTGGGACCCGAATTAAAGCTGAACGATTGATGCGCCCCCAACTGATGTAGACGGGAGCCTCATAGCCGGGAACGAGACGCTTATAGGAATTCACCAACGGTGCAAGGACAGCACACATGCCTTTGGCATGAGCTAATTGTCCGGCGATAAAATGCTGGGCGATATTGGATAGGCCATATGAGTCGCCGGGGTCGGTGAAAGCATTTTTACCAGTGGCCTTGTAGGTTAGACTCTGGTGAACATGCATCCCACTTCCGCTCATACCCCGTAAGGGCTTCGGCAAGAAAGTGGCGTGGAGTCCATATTTCCTGGCAATAGTTTTTAGCGCGATTCGGAATGTCACGGCATTATCAGCCGTTTGCAACGCTTCGGAATAGCGAAAATCAATTTCGTGCTGACCATGTGCGACTTCGGCGTGCATGGCTTCAACTGTAATGCCGAAGGATTCCAGCACGGTGGTCATTTCGCGCCAGAGACTACCTGCTTCGTCGGTAGGCTGTTCAAAATAACTGGTGAAGTCCTGCGGGATAGGGGGTATAAGTCCGCCGTCCAGATTGGGCTTCAGAAGGAAGAACTCTAACTCTGGTCCTATGTTATAGACAAAGCCCATTTGTTCGGCTTGATCGATGACGCGCTGTAAGACCCCGCGCGGGTCGCCGATGAAAGGCTGACCATTAGGGGTAAAGACATTGCAGATGAGACGCGCGGTTGCGTTTGTACCAGACCGCCAGGGAACAACCGCGAAGGTGCTGACATCAGGAACCAGATACATATCGCTTTCGGCAATGCGAGCAAAACCCTCGACAGAAGAACCGTCAAACCAGATACCATGGTCGAGAGTATCGGCAAGCTGGCTGGCGGGAATGGTAATACTTTTCACCGCGCCGAGAATATCGGTAAATTGAAGATCAATGAAACGAATAGTCTGCTGCTCGACCTGAGCGAGAATTTCTGGGGCGGAATGCAAGGTCATTTCGGTGCAAGTCCCTGTGCGACTAAGGCGAGAATAACAATGCCGACCAGCACGAGAAAGCTCACCATAACTGCCCGTAAAGCCGAAGACTGCCAGAAAGGCACTGGCGTGGCTGCTCTCATGCTTTTTTCAAGCACACTCGTATCGACTGCATCCAGATGATCTAGATCGTGAATCAGCGCCTGCATGGTAGGGTAACGGTCATTGGGGTCGCGCTGCAAACAGCGGGCAACAATGGCTGCGACTTGAGGCGAAATGTCCGGACGTTCATGGTCAAGGCGAGGGACTGTGCCCTGGAGGTGCTGGGTGACGACCACCTGATAACTATCGCCGGAAAAGGGCAAATGTCCGGTCAGAATTTCGTAGAAAATGGTGCCGAGCGCGTAAATATCTGTGCGTTCATCGCCGCGCTGTCCCTCAATTTGCTCCGGCGACATATAATCCGGGGTCCCGGCGGTAGGGGTGAGATTAGCATAGGTAACACGGTGCGCATTTTTGGTCAGGGCAAGGCCAAAATCCAGGATGATGGGCTGATTATCCGCCGTAATCAAAACATTTTCCGGCTTCAAATCGCGATGCACGACTTCATGCTGGTGAATATAAGCAATGCCGTCTGCCAGCTTGCGTATCAACTGTATGGCCGTGTCAGGTGGCAGAGGTGACTCTTCTGCCACAACATCGCGCATGGATTTGCCATCAACGAACTCGGTGACAAGAAAGGGGGTGCGGTTATACTGACCTGAACCCAGTCCTTTTTGGATGGCAGGATGGTTCAGGCTGTTGGTCACTTCCAATTCACGTTGGAAGCGTTCGTATTGTGCCGGGTCGCCAATCATCATGCGATTGGGAATCTTTAATACGACTTCTCTCCCATGCATCAGATCGTAGGCACGATAAATATCAGCCATACCGCCCTGTGCCATGTGGGAGCGAATCTGGAAACGATCAAATTGGTCGCCGATTTGCAGCATCATAGTTACCAAATTATATCGCTGCCCCCAATGAATTCCAAATCATGATTAGGTTTTTCCTGTTAATCGTCCAAGAAGTATCTGAGCTAAATTCGGACGGTGAGTTTCAACCGCCTCTTGAGCGCGTGTCACGTGAACCGCATGAATCACCAGAGCGGAAACATTATCATCGCTCTCCCGTTCCAAAGCGCACTCGATTAACCTATGACTAATGGTCTCTGGCTCCTGTGCTTGCTGGACAACCTGCCCGAATTCTTCGTCTTCAACATAAGCCCAAACCCCATCTGTACATAAAATTATATAATCATCATCAAGAAGCATATGGCTGGTCACATCGGGCTGAACAAATAAATCGACACCCAGTGCCTTTTGCAAAATTGAGCGCCGGTCATGGGTGCGCACTTTGTCTGGCGAGAGAACACGCATTCGCACGAGTTCTCCCACAGCCGTATGGTCGTTGGTCAAACAGGCTGCTTTACGATTGCGTACCAGATAAACCCGGCTATCACCGATGTGGGCGATGTGAAGCTGCTGCCCAATGAAATTGACGATACTGAGCGTTGTTCCCATCCGTGCGCCAAGTTTTTGCGCTTTCTGGTAAACAGCCAGGTTGGCATCCTGCACACCCCGCCGCATAGTGGACAGTGCTTTACCAGCAGGAGAGCTATAAAACGTTTGGATAAAGGTTTCAAGTGCTAAGGTACTGGCTATTCCCCCGTGTTCATAGCCTCCCATCCCGTCAGCCACACCATACAATGCCCCGTGGCTCTGCAACATCATCGGATCAACTGGTTCAAAAATCCGAATCGCGTCTTGATTATCAAGACGAATTTTCCCGGTATGGCTCTCCCCGTGAATATGTATAATTGATTCGGACATAAACCACTCCTATGGGTGAAAACGTTAATCGAGAGGCAGTATTTTCTACCTCTCGATAAGTAACTACGTTGAGTGTTAAAGACAGCCTGCTACTCAGTCGCCTGCGCCGGTTTTGACCGCTTCCACAGACGGAACAATTGATTTTCCAGACTGGCGGCTATTGATGACGAAATAGACCACACTGATGATGAGCCATACGGCGGATATACCTAACCCCAGGTAGGTAGCCTGTGCTGTTGTACCGCCGGACGCAATTCCTATGACAAAGATTGCCAGCACCATAATCGCATTGGCGATAATGCCGAGGAACGGAATAATGGCATGACGGACCGAGTGAAAATCGCTGCGTCCGGCAAAGGCCACGAAGGTAATCCCACAAATCAAGCCATACAGGACGAAGGTGCCAAGATTGGAAGCCAGTGTAACCCCGGTGAGCGTAACCGCGCCGCCTATAACACCGATAGAACCGATGATTGCGGACACCACAACCATGCCGACTAAAGCGGTGTGTGGGGTGGCATATTTACCGTGCAGTAGACCCATAATTTCCGGCATTTCCTGATCCTGCGCCATCGCAAAGGTGATACGAACACCCGTATTCATGGCGGCAAGAGTAGTACCGAGGATAGCGATAGCGACACTGATGGCGATAACAATCATGAGCGCAAAACCGTTGCCACCTAGCAGCGAGTTTCCGAACTGGATTGCCATATCTCCGATGGGTGCACCCGAAAGTGAGGCCGCTCCGATTCCTTTGCCAGCAGTATCAGCACCTAACCAGCTTCCCATCGCATAATTGGCGGCAAAATACTCGAAGAGATAGGCCAAAAGACCTTGAATGACCAACGAGATAATGACGGCGCGAGGGATGTCCCGGCGCGGATTCTTGGCTTCCGCTGCAAAAGCGGTTGACGACTCAAATCCGACCAGAATCAGAATGGCAATGGTGGACTGGAATAACAAACCAGCCAAATTATGCGGAATGATGACTGAGGAGGCCGTAGCGTGATACCAACCCTCTGGCGGAATATTAAGGGGATTCACATTACGGAAGACAATCGCCAGCACACCAAAGATGACCAGGACAACTAGTTGAATGACATTGATGCCAATGCTGACATTGGTTGAGCCACTGATGCCGCGAAAGGCGATGTATCCGACTAAGGCCGCGAAAACGAGGCAGATGGCGATTTGTCCACCCGTGCCGATGGTAATACCGAACTGTCCGGCGATATAGGTCAGCAGGGTTGCCATAAAAGCGACCATCACACCCGGATAAACCCAGTAAAATAAATGAGCAGCCCAACCGGTGATGAATTTGACGATGCGCGCCCAACGGCGATGATGCGGTTCTTCTCGTTCAAGAAAAGCTCTTTCAGCGAAGTAATAGGCACTACCGGTTCCGGCTTCTGGGTAACGACGCGCGAGTTCTGCGAAGGCAAAGGCTGTTAAGAAAGCGACAACAAGGGCAGCAACAATACCTGTCCACATATCCGGTGCGGTGCTTGCGCCGCTGGCATCGACATTAGCGGCCTGCAATTGGTAAGTAATCCACAAAAATGCGCCAGGGGCAATCAGCGCCATGGCGTTTACGGTGACTCCCGTTAGCCCTAGAGTCTTCTTCATGCCCGTCGTACTGGTCGTTTCGCTCATCATCCTCTCCTATATCATGTGCATAATCACTAGATTTGTGCCCAAGCCATCTGATTTGCATGTCATTTTGTGGCTGTAACCATGTCATTAAAGTAGCTTTTATTGTGAACTTTCCACAGAGAACAATTGAAATAAATAATTTGCCCGACCTTTAGCGGTTTTGCATAATCAAATACCTTGTTACCCCTGTGATACTGCTCGTGTTTGTGTATATTGACGAGGGATCATCGTTAGAAACGTGAAAGTTGCACGAGCAACTGCGATACAGCTTGTCTATGTTTACTATTTCTTGATGGGTTTTTGGCTATTCTTGTCATTTTATTTATGGCAGTTGTGGTAAAACACGAGGCAGGGAGCACGATCACCTGTATATTTGCCGTCAGAATGTCGTGATTATGGTTTTTCTGATCCCAATATTAGTCAAGCTGTACAACAGCTCTTGTAATTTAAGCTAATAGCGACACCAGTTATGATTACCGAAACGCTTTGCGCAATCTGTCAAAATCCGTCCAATCAAATTGTGTGTGATTGTTGTGAGAAGCGATGGGGTCACACCGCAGACTGGATACAAGACCTCAGCGCGTTAGAACAGCATTATCGTGATGTGATAAGCGACGACGAAGATATGGTTGTTTTTCATATTGACACTGTTGGTCATGTCTACGACGAAAAAAATATCATTTCCAGTGCCCACTCAGTGGAAAATCCGGTATTTCA
>JBGAGR010000131.1:0-20751 GCA_044226645.1 Aggregatilineales bacterium | reverse complement strand
GAGCCGAACAGCACGTTGAGATGAGCGCCCACAGGCCACCAATGCACCTGCTCACTGCCGAACTGCCATTCCACTTTGCTGCTTTGCAGATGCGCGTTGTGCGCGAAGATCAGCACTTTACCGCGCTCCCGTGAAGCAATATAGGACAGGTTATCCGCCATTATCGCGTCACGAATGCCCAGCAGATGTCCCTGCCGGTCACTGGATGCCTTGGATAAAACGGCGTGATAGTTCAACATCTGGCGCGCTTCAGCGGCATGATGCACCGCCTCAAGGAAGCGTTCCATGCCCTGCGCGGCGACAAATTCAGGACGGCGTATATTCAGGTCTGAAACGAGATTTTCCACAGCGATCCGCAAGGCCGTCGCGTTGGGCGATAAGCCTATCCCCAAATCCGGATTCATCGCGATTTCAGGATTTTCCCACAGCATATCGTCGCCCAGCAGTGGATCAATCTGTTGGCGATGTCTCGCGGCGGCGGCACTATCCACCGAGGCCAGATAGTCCAGCGCGACATACAGGAGGTGGCGTGGACTGTCGGCAGACATGTCGGTGGGACTATCGAAGCCGTAAAAGTGAATCTGATCCTGATGGTCAGCGTTATACTGCCGCATCCACTCGACCAACTCACGATTAGCCGTGAGCCGCCCGAAGCCGTGAGTGATTCCGCTGTCCTGAATGGCTTCATAGGAAACCGAACTGCGCCCGGTCACGAAGTCGTTTACCACACGCGATGCAGGAAAACTGCTCTCGATAGCGATGGCCGAGTAGCCATGCTGTTTTACCAGCCGCTGAAACAGTCGATTGCGAAACTGCAAAATCTCTTCCCCGCCGTGTAAGGCTTCACCCATTCCCAGCAGTTCAACCGAATCGCCCAGATCAGTGACGAATTGATCGATACAGTGGTTGAAGGCTTCATCGGACTGCATATCAATGGGCACTGCCTCAGCCTGAATCCAGGCTTCCAAACTCGAATAGGAGGCGGACGTTTCCGCGAGCGATTTCTCTGTCATGGATTTTCTACCTTTCCCTTATTGCATAACGGGTACATCAGCGGCGCTTGCTGAACTTGCTGACCGCCGTCGCATAGGCTTCATCCAGCAGCGGACGTACAGCAGTCGCAAGGGTGTTATCACTTGGGTTCAGTACACAGACCCAATACATCTTGCCGTAGACGGGATGCGGCATGACCCGATCCAGCGCTGTAAAGTCGTAGTCACTGAACGGCGCTTCATCGTCGGCTGACCGCTTGCCTGAGCTCATCAGCGTGACCCAGGGGAACATGTGATCCGGCGGGATGCTGGGGTCTGGATTATAGAAAAAGAAACTGTTGCCCGCCTCGACTACCACATCAACACCCGCAAACGATTCAGAAATATAGCGGCTCATCTCGAATTCATTCATGGGGGAACTGCCCTTTTTGATTTCAGATATCTCTATTGTAAAACCCTGGTGTGCCCAGAGAGGGTTTGGGGATGAAATCAGCGGGGACGTTGGGCGATTTCTCCGACGAGCGCAACGAGCTGCCGGGCGACCTGTTCCTGTTCTGCCAGTGTGGTCAGCCAGTGATCTGTGGCGATATAGACATCATCTTCTGACCTGGGTGTATCCAGCGCGAGGCGCACATCCACCCGTTCGCCCTTATCGAGCTGGATCATCATGCGCAGGATTGCCATCTGGCTGTAACCCGCCTGCGCCAGCGCCCGAATCACCCGTAAACGCTGAAGCTCGGCTGCTCCATAGACGCGATAGCTATTACCGTCACGGCGGGGAACCGCGATAAGGCCGTTTCGTTCCCAGTTGCGCAGCATATCGATGGTTATGTCGAGCAGTCTGGCTGCTTCTCCAATGAGCAGGTGCGGTGACTCCGTGTTGACCAGTGAACTGGCTTGCCATGCTTCAACCGCAGACGCGGCAGCTTCGGCTCGCTCAACCTCCGCCTGAACGAACGCGAGATGGGCGATACTCTGCCTGAGCGCACTATCCCAGTCATCGGCCAAGGCGCTTGTGAGGGCGGGGCGTGCAGAAGCGCGAATCCCGCGCACCGGATGAATAGCGCGGTAGATCAGGCAGGCCACACGCAGGCAATCCAGATGATGCGGCGTAAAGCGGCGATAGCCATTGGCACTGCGTTCGACTGGAGGAATTAGCCCCGAAGCGGCATAGCGTCTCACCGTGTTGGGATGAACACCCGCCAGTCGCGCCAGGTCGGATGTAGATAGATAGCGCTTATTCATTGACGTAATTCGAAATTCTGAAAGTGCAGCGCGGTAAGTGTAACCGATTTTAGGGATATGTATGCACATATGCCCTATTTTTTTAGTACGTCCATACTGTGGTAGGACAGCAATAAGTGGTGGATACGCTCAGAAGCCCTCACCCCCGACCCCTCTCCCTACCGGCGAGTACGCCTAGGAGAGGGGAGAAAAGACAAACTCAGGGTGAGAATCTGCTGCTGAAAACAGCGTCTACTGTTTAGTGTGGTGCTACTCATACTTTGGGCATTTAATTGCATTCGCTCCGTGATCGCGCGCGCGCTCAGGATCGGAGTCCAAAAAGGTATTATTATGCGAAATCCTCGTCGAATCGTGCTTATTATTATGGGACTGGCAGTAACACTAGTTGTTGTAGGTTTCGCGCTGGTTGGGGCGCTGGCGACTTTCCGCCGCCTGTCTGATGAAACCGACAAAGCACCGCCGCTGGCGCGTCAGGGGATTGTGCTGCCGCCCGGATTTACGGCGGAAGTGTATGCCCAACCGGATGATGCCGAAATCCCCGGCCTGATTACCTTCGACCCGGATGGCAATCTGTATCTGATGACCGTCGGCGGGAAAATTTTCCGCATGACGGATACGGACGGCGACCACAAAATTGACCAGACGAATATCATTTTCGACAATTCGAAGCATATCCTGACACATTCGGTTGGGATGGCTTTCCGCCAAGGCGTGATTTATATCTCCGACTCCGGGCGCATCAGTACGCTGGAAGACAGCGACGGTGATGGCAAGCTGGATAAGCTGACTCCGATTGTGGAAGGAATCCCCTCGCTGGGTTTCCCCGATCATTCCAATAACGGCATCATTTTTGGGCCGGATGATAAATTGTATATCGGCGTGGGGGCGACTACCGATCATGGGCCGCTGCGTGTGCCGATGGAGGGTTCGATTCTGCGGGTGAATCCGGATGGAAGCGATCTGGAAATTTATGCTACCGGATTCCGCAATCCGTATGATCTGGCGTTTTCGCCGGATGGGGCGCTGTTCACGGCGGATAATAATCCCAGTGAATTGAATGAAACGCTGCGTTATCTGCCGCCGGAAGAACTCAATCAGGTCTTTGAAGGACGTGATTATGGTTTCCCGCGTGTGTATGGCTATCCGCCGCCGGGGGATAACAGTGTCGCGCCGGTCACTGAATTTTATGCATCGGTGGGCAGCGCGGGGATTACCTATTATTCAGCCGATGCTTTCCCGCCGGATTGGCGTAATGGTGTGTATGTGGCACAGTGGGGAACGGGCGCGAATGTGGCGCTTGACCGCAGCATCACCAACGGGCAATCGCTGGTGTTCGTCCCGCTGACCCGGCAGGCGGATGGGACGTATACAGGCGATTTTAAGCCCTTCCTGTATTTCGATACGGAAAAGCGGCTGCGTCCGGTGGATGTGACCGTTGGGCCGGATGGCGCGCTGTATATGCTGGAATTCGCTTTCTCGACGGTTTACCGGATTAGCTATAACGGTGATGTGGCTGCCAGCAGTACCGCGACCCCGCTGCCTACGCCGGAACCGATTCCGACCTTCCCGGCTGACCAGATTGAGGATGGGCGGGAGATATTTGAAAATGGCGTGAGCGGCGCACCAGCCTGTATGACCTGCCATCTGCTGGGTGGGAAAGTAGGACTTGGGCCATCATTGGAAGGGCTGCGTGAGATCGCTGGGCTGCGCGTTCCCGGTCTGAATGGCGTGGAATACGTGCGGCAGTCGATTATGACCCCGAATGCCTACATCGTGCCGAGCTATAATGCCAACTACATGTTCCAGAATTATTCGACTGTTCTCAGCGACGAGCAGATCAATTCACTGGTAGCGTATGTGCTGAGTCTGGAGAAGCCGAAGTAGGGGATAGTCAAAAGTTGCAGGGACACGATATATCGTGTCCCTACGGGGAAATCATCCGATTTTCAGGGCTGGCCTGTTCGCTGGTAGAGATACATACCTGTGCCGTAAAAATCGGTGGGAATCTGGCGGATGAGCTGGTATTCCCGTTTGAACTGCTCGTTTTTCTCAAGACCGAGACGCACGAAGGCTTCCATCGTCACCAGATAGTCCGGCTGGGTATCCAAAATCATCTGCGGCGGGATGGCGTAATTCTGACCCTCCGGGATCAAATCCGGCGGATTAGGGTAATATTTCGAGAGGGCGGGTGTCACCAGACCTACCGTGTCGATGATGGTCGCGCCGCTGAAATAACCCACTGCCCCGATGTCCGCTGAAGCCACCAGCGTTTGCGGTGTCACACCATATTCATCATGTAAAGCCGTTCCGATTTGCTGATAATACAATTCGATTTTATGCCATGCCGAGGCAGGCGCGGGACGATCCGGCTCATGGTCGGGATGGATTTGCCAGCCGCTTAAGGATGATGCTGCCCAGAACAGCGCCACAATCCCCACAATTGCCCCCCGCCAGATTGCTACCGGCGTATTTTTTCCAGCGGCAAGTGCCCATACGCCCGTGAAAATGCCGAGCATCAGGGCAGGCAGGGGCGGCGCGGTATACCAGCGGAAAATGAGCGGGTTGGCGATGCCGAAAATAGTGATATACAGCCAGGGATAGATCAAAAACGGCAGCAGACGCGGTAATCGTCGGACGGTGTAGAAAATGCCGATCAGGCTGAGGGCGAGATAGAGCAGCGCGAGAATGGCGATGGCGGACGGCAGAAAGGTGTCCTCGGAAAAGAGGGTGGCGTAATTCTGGATGAGCGTAATCAACGCTGAACCCGATTTCATGACGTAGGCGACGGTTTTGGCGGAGAGCGAGTTGGAAAACAGGCTGCCAAAGTAGCTGAGGCTGAACAGCAGCCAGGGCGCAACGACGATGACCGCCCCTATCCACGTTTGCCAGGGGATGCGACGCAGGAGTGATTCGCCGCTGTGGGAACGCCAGTGATCGACTAGTTGAAAGAGCATGAGCGGGGCAATCCAGATGACGGCATCGACGCGGGTGAGAAAGCCGAGACCGATGAGACCCCGATGAGGATAGCCCTACGATTTTCTGGTAGGGACACGATATATCGTGTCCCTACAGTTTGAGGGCGAATACGTATAACGCGGTGGCGGCGACCATCCAGAAGATATTGACGCTGGTTTCCATGCCGCCGACAGCGAAGGTCACACTGGCGGGAGCAATCGCCCAAAGTAAGCCGGGAATGGCTGCAAGGTAATCGTGTCCGGTTAAACGACGCGCGATGAGATAGAGTAAAACGGATGTCCCGGCATCCGCCAGCGCATTGACCGTGAGCGTACCATTGAAAGTCGCTGTGTCCGGTGATGGCGCTGATGAGTGCCATGAGCAGGGTGTAAAGCGGCGTGGTTGTGCCGAGGGTATGCACGCCGGGGTTGTAGACGAAACCTGCGCCAGAGACGATATTGCGGCTGTAGCGGAAGGTGATAAAAGCATCATCAATCGTGCGTGGGCCGGGGAGGATGTGGGCGATGAGGGCGAGGATAAAATCGCCAGCGCGATCCATAAAACCGATTTGTTGCGGAAGGTTGTGGTGGTCATCAAAAAATCACCGTATGATGAATAAGTCGTAATCCATCATACGGCAAATCAGCGCGGAATTGCATTGAAATGCTCAATGCGAAATCCTTATTCGTCCTCGGCGGGTTCTTCCTCTTTGCCTTCCTTCAGTTCGATCAGGCGGCGGTAGGTGGCCTGAAACGTCAGTGCATCGGCAACATGGAAGGGATTCGGCGCTTCGATAGCGGCGGTTCCCTGTACGCCATAATCGACGAAGGCTTGCAGCAGTTCACGGTAATGCAAATCGGCTTCATTGAGCGGGACGTGATTTTTCTCGCCCTTCGGCCCATATTCGATGCCGCTGATGTGGAAATGCAGCTTATGCAGCCCTTCTTCGCCTAAGCCCTTTTTGACGACTTCCAGCGCGGCGGCAAATTCGTCATAGCTGTTGAAGGTTCCGTTGCCAGTCCGGGCGTGGAGATGCGCCCAATCAATGCAGGGCAGCACGCCGGGGACATCCTTGCTCAACTGGACGACTTCTTCCAGATTGCCGAACATGGCGGATTTGCCCATCGTTTCCGGGCGGATGTTCACGTCTACGCCTTCTTCGCGCAAAATCCCGGTGATTTCCAGCAACTTTTGTTTGGCGCGTTCGTAAACCTGTTCAGGCGGCTGTGTATGGTAACTGCCGGGATGGAAAATGATGTCCTTCGCGCCTGCCAGGAAGCCTTTCCGTGCGGCAGCCAGCAGACGTTCGTCACTTTTCGCCATGAGTTCGGCGGTCTGGCTGTTCAGATTGATATAATATGGCGCATGAATGCTGAGGGTTACTTTCTGCTTTTCGGCGGCGGCTTTGATCTGGGCGCAGGTTTCATCGCTGACGCGCACACTCTGCACCCAGGCGATTTCCAGATGATCGAGGCCAAGCGCGCGGATATTGCTGATCGCCAGCGGGGTTCCGCCGGGAGGAGGCGTGGTAGATGGTGAACCGACAGTGCCAAAACGAATGGTTTCCAGTTCGCTCAAGGTGTACCTTTCGAAAATTATGTTCTATTCAGTCTATTGTAACCGATTTGAGGAAATAGAATGCTGCCCACTATAAGAACTCCTGCTCACCGCTGGCGAACTCTGGGATTAATCCTGGCGGCGGTCATCATCGTCTACATCCTGTGGAATGTGCCAGCCCTCAGCGCGATTCTGTATCCCTTCCGGCTGTTCGTGACCTATGTCCATGAAGCGGGGCATGGCTCGGTGGCACTGCTGACAGGTGGGCAGTTCATCCGGCTGGAAATTTTTGCTAACGGAGCAGGACAGGCGCTGACCGCCGGGGGCAGCCGGGCGTTGATTTTACCCGCCGGGTATATCGGCGCGGCTCTGTTTGGCGCGGTGCTGTTTTATCTGGTCAACCGCTGGCATTACAGCCGCGCGATGTCGATTGCCATCGGAATAGGGTTGATTATGTTCTCGGTGCTGTTCGGCGGCCTGCTGACCACCGCTTTTCTGGTCGGTGTCGGATTTGGCATCGTTTTGATTCTGCTGGGTTGGAAGGCGCGGCAGGAAATCAATGCGCTGCTGCTCAACGTGCTGGCGATGATGACCGGACTGAATGCTGTGCTGGACATCTGGTTTCTGGTGGGGAACAGCGGCGCTGCCCTGGGGACAACCCAGAATGACGCAGCGGCTTTTTCGAGAGATGTCGCGCCGCTCATCCCGGCCTGGGT
This sequence comes from Aggregatilineales bacterium, assembly GCA_044226645.1. Taxonomy (GTDB): domain Bacteria; phylum Chloroflexota; class Anaerolineae; order Aggregatilineales; family Phototrophicaceae; genus CFX2. The sequence continues at coordinate 13,286 of JBGAGR010000131.1, read as the reverse complement.
CTGGGCGATTTTGTGGTCGGGGCTGGCGATTGCTATTTTAGGCGCGTCGGTCTGGTACAGCCTGTCGCACTCTTTGCGCGAGAATTGAAAAGAGCGGATGACACACCACCCGCTCTCTTTTTGTGGGTAGGGGCGTCCCGCGGGACACCCCTACAACATGTCAAACAAGGCCGATTTTAGTCGGGAAGGGTTGCGTCCACGCGACCAAATCCGTAGAACGGATCCTTGTGCGGGTTGCCATTCGGATGATCGGCAACATAACGCAGACCTGCTTCGACCAGTGCCGGGGACAGACTGCCACCCGCTGCGCCGATGTACTGAGCAGCAACGCCGGAAGCGTGGGGTGCAGCCATACTGGTACCAGCCGCCCAACTGTAGCCACCGGGAATGTCACTGAAGACATAATCGAAGACATAGCAGGGACGGGTCAGACCAGCGACGGTGCAGCTTGCCGACGGATCGGTGTAGTAGTATTCGTCGGTTCCACCGGGAGCGGCGAAGTCAGGACGACCAAAGTTGCTGTAGTAAGCAGGCAGGTCGAGGTTGGTATGCGAGTCAACACCCCAGCCGATGGGGGCGGTGGCGCTGATCGAGAGGATACCCAGAGCATCCGAAGGCAGGTGGATGAAGTCGGGGTTCGCGCCGAAGTCGAAACCATCGTTACCGGCAGATGCGATGACGGTTGTGCCGTGAGCATTGGCGTACAGTGTCGCATAGGAGTAAGCCAGGAACAGGTTGAGAACGTCTTCGGTGGTGTAGCAGCCGAATTCATCGCAAGCGCCACGGCTGTCCAGAGGGCCACTGCCGAGGCTCATATTGATGATGTCTGCACCGTGATCGGCAGCATACATGATGCCGTCCAGAATCCATGCGTCCTCACCATAGTGCAGGCAGCGTGACAGCACGCTAACAGCCATGATCTGCGCCTGGGGAGCGACACCGATGATACCGGTGGTGTTCACCGCAGCGGCAGCGATACCCGCAACATGGGTACCGTGATTGAAGTAGAATCCCGGAGGCGGATTCCAGTCTTCGATACCGCCGACGCAATCTTCGGCGAAGGAGGTGCTGAGGTCAGCACGCACATTCGGGGCGAGATCGGGATGGTCAGCGTCAACACCTTCGTCAAGGACGGCGATGAGCGCACCAGCACCCTGACGGCCTGCGATCCAGGCGTTGTGAGCATCAACAGCCGTAATACCCCATTCCAGGTTGAAATAACGATCACCCAGGGTAGCGTCCGGCGGGCCAGCCACTTCGGCTGTCAGGGCGGGACCCATGAAAACATCGGGCTGGCTGGTTTTTACCAGGCGGTTAGGGGCAACCGCGCGAGCAGCGGGAATGCTCTTGATAAAGTTGGGGTTATTGGAGGAAACAACCACCAAACCCATGCGAGACAGGTTATTGAGAACCTGACCGCCAGCAGAACGAATTTGGCTCAGAACAGATGAGGAAACACCAAATTGACTGCGCGAGATGACGATATATTCGCGCGAGGGACCCTGCGCCGCGACGGCGGTGACGGAGAAAATTCCGACCACCAACGAGAGCAGAAGCGTTAGTAATACCAATCGTTTCATGTGCTTATCCCTTAGATAAATTTACTTTTCTCAGCAGATTCTTATCCGCCTTTACGGAAAGTATACCACCAGCCTAAAATTCCGCTAAACAAACTTGTCATATCTCGATTAGGAATTTCATGAATACTTGGGATAAAATATAAAAAGCGTAAAAAACTTAAGACTATTTGGGATAATCAAAGGAAACTGCCTTTACGTTTTTTAGGTTCCGAGGGTAAAACGCTTAGTTCAAATAACATAAATGGCAGATTAAATGACTGTCATTGCTATTATTACAATGCGTAATAGTTTGAACGGGGTTATGGAAAAGTTAGAAGTAACGCGCTGCCCCTAACGCGGCATGAGCCACACGGTGGGCGGGATGCGCGGCATCGCTGAGGGCATCCTGCAAGGCGCTGCTGTGTCCCAGACGGGCGAGCGCCAGCGCGGCGTTATAGCGGATGTCAGGCGATTCATCATCGCCCGCATGGAGGATTTCCAGCAGATAGGGAATAACATTGGATTCACCGATGTGTCCAAGTGCCCAGATGCAGTTGAATTTGATTTCGTAAACGGCTCCCCGACTGAGTTCGACCAGACCGGGAATCGCCTCTTTCATGCCCATGCGTCCGGCAGCAGCAGCGGCACGCCAGCGGACTTCCAGTTCAGCGTGATTGAAAGCGGAGATAATCTCGGTCAATGCTCCCGCTTTAATGAGCATTTCAGCGCTTTCGATACGGACACGGAGATCAGGGTGATTCAAATCTTCAATGGAGGGCATCACGGTAATCCTCGTTTATAAGACGGTCAGATGTGGTGTCGAGCACCTCACCTTTCCTACTGTACCTCAATGCCCAGCTTTTGTAACGCATCCCGCGCCATTTCGCGAACGCGGAAATTGGGGCCATGAAAAACGAGTGTTAAGGGCGCGATGGCTTCAGCATCACCGATGTCACCTAAGGCTTCGACGGCGGCATAGGGAACCCATTCGCTCTCATCTTCGATCAGGGCGATCAACGGCTGCACAGCGCGTGGGTCACGCAGCCAGCCGAGCGCCGCGATGGCCTGCAAACGCACCTGATCGTCAGCGTCGTACAGCGCTTCAATCAGGGGATCGACTCCGCGTATATCGTCTATCCAACCCAGGGCGAAGGCGGCGCACACCCGCACATGCGGATTGGGGTCACGCAGAGCGGTAATTAAGGCATCAACGGCCTGCACATCCTGTAACCAACCCATCGCCATTGCCGCACCGATACGGGACTGATCGTTACCGTGATAGAGCGCTTTAATGAGGGGCTTTATGGCGGCTGCTCCCATTTTGCCCAACGCCATAGCCGCATCCCAACGGACTTTGCGGTTCGGATCATCCAGCGCGTCAATCAACTGCGGGATAGCGCGGGTATCGCCCATTTCGCCCAAAGCCCAGGCGGCATACCGGCGCGTCTTGGGATCGGTATCTTCCAGCGCGTGAATGAGCGGCTCAACCACGCGCAGATCGCCTGTTGACCACATCAACCAGATGATTTTTTGTCGAACCGGGGTGGGTGCGTCCAGCATAGTGGCGATCAGGCTTTCAACGGCATCTTCGCCAATTCCTGCCAGCGCCGCAGCGGCTAAAACCTGCGCCTGTTCGCTGCCTTCGCGCAAAATCGTGAGCAGCGCCCCGATAGCAGGCTGTCCGATGCGTCCGAGTTTCCAGGCGGCCTGCATTCGCTCACGGGGATCGGCATCCGAACACAATTTTTGTGTTAACGGCTCGATCTGCTGGACACTAACTAATTCTTCGCGTAAAACTCTTTTGCCTAAACCCATAATTGTGTGATTCGCCATCATGGTTGCCCCCAACCTCTAATTTATTACGGAGGACACCGATGGGTCATTTCCCATCCGGCGTTATGTTGTGTGTGAATTGATTTGGTTAGACTGCCTCATTGTTACAACCTAGTTATAAGCATAAAAACTTGTAACGATTTTATCCCCCCCACTATTGAGGGGGATACTGTTTTATAGGACTTTAGAACTATCATATTGATGAAAATACGAATATTGTCAGCGGGTTCTGGTGGTTTTAGACCCGTTTGAAGTGTGAAGGCGGACTGTAGGTAATATGGACGATTGCGCTTGCTCACCCGGCAATCCTGCCTCATAATGGGAATTAACCGTGTACAGCGGTGCTTTAATGTCTACACAGGAGGATAGCGAAAAGCTATGGCAAAAAGAAGTTTTATACTCGTACTCAGCTTGGCCGTTATTCTGGCGACTGCCGGATGTTTTGATCTGTTTGGTGTGCCGGGGGTAGCGGTATCCCCGGATGGCGGAACAGTTTATTTTCTGAGCGGCGGCGGTTTATCGAGCAGTGAAGAAGGTACTGGCTCGCTAGTGAGCCTGAGCGGTGCTGGTGGCACACCGACTACCATCGCCGCAGGGGATAAGGAAAATCTCGTTTCCGCCTATGCCGTTAACCCGGTCAATGGTGATGTGGCCTATGTCCTCACGGGTAAAGCCAGCGGCGGGACACAGATTATGATTTCCTCCGGCGGCACAAGCCGTGAATTGGTCGCGCCTAGCGCCTTCAGCAGTCTGGGTATCGGCACGATGATGCGCTATTCGCCGGATGGCAGCCAGATCGCGCTGACCATGACGCTGCTGCCTGCGGGCGTAACTCCTGATGTATTGGGCAGCGAGTCGAATATATCGGGTGACGAACTGAAAGGAAGCCAACTGGTCGTTATGCTCATCAATGCGGCAGATGGCAGCATGAAGATGATTAGCGATCCGGTCAAGGAAGCCGCGAATACGCTGGCCTGGAGTCCGGACGGCAAGCTGCTGGCTTATAATGCCTGGATTGACGGCAATGGCGATGGCACGATTGTTACCATGCCTGACTTCAGCGCAATGGCTGCTGGCGGTGGCGCAGGCCCCGGCGATACCAGCCAGATTCGTATTTACGATGTGGGCAGCGGTAGCGTTACCCCGGTCACATCAACCAGCATTGATTACGCCGAAACCTTCATTTCCAATACCGAAGTGGCGTATGTCTCGCTGGACTTCACTTCAATGATGGGCAGCGCTATGACTGGTGCAAGCGCATCGGCTCCCGGCCCCAGTGTGAAAGCCTACGATGTCGCCACTGGCGCATCCCGTGTGGCCTACACTGGACAGGGCGGCAATTTGGTCATTGGCATGGCGCTTTCGCCCGATGGCAGCCAGGTTGCCTGGGTTGAACTGCCGTCAAGTGATGCGTCTCCGGCGGCAGCGATGGGTGGTGGCAGCAGCGACAGCAGTAACTCAGCTCACCGAGTCATCTGTATGTCGGCGCGAACTTTGATGCCAGCGCTGGCCCATTGGCGGAAATCCCCGGTGACACGGGCTTCCCGGATGCCCCGGTCTGGACACCCGACGGTAAATCCCTGCTGGTTTCTTCGACCAACATTTTCTCGTCTCTCATTGGACAGCTTACCGCCGGATTCAGCGGTATGGCGGCGGCTGGTGGTGATGCTGCGCCGACTGAAACACCCCCGATGCAAAAGCTGTTGAAAGTTGATGTTGCCAGCAAGGAAATCACAACCCTGTATCAGGGCGTGATGAGCAACAGCAGCCTGTTCGCCAGTGTATTCGGTCTGGCCACCAGTGGTGCGCTGGATCAGATGTCAAGCATGGGTTCTGGTTCATAAGGCGTGTCCTCGAATTTTTCATCTGATTTCCCCGTAGGGACACGATATATCGTGTCCCTACATCAGACGAATTCTATTTCGTTCCTCTAAGGAAAAAACATGTCAAAAAAATCCCTATTTCTAGCCATTAGTCTGATGCTGATGCTGGCGACTGCTGGATGTTTTGATTTGCTGGCGATTCCCGGCGTGGCGGTCTCGCCGGATGGGACGCAGGTTTACTATCTAGCGCCGCTGAGTGATAAACGTGAGGATTTAGCCCAACTCACGCTGTATCAGGTCGCTATGGATGGCGGAGAACCGCAGGCCATCACATCGCCGCAAGCCCTCAGCAGCATAACGGCCTTTACGGTCAATCCGATGAATGGGAACGTGATTTACATGGAAACGGGCGAAAAAGGAACCAGTCATCTGGTGCGCTATACGGATCGCGGCACACAAGAAGCAGTCTCCAGTGAGTCTTTCGACACGGTGGCGCTGGGCAGCATGTTGCAGTATTCGCCGGATGGCAGCCAGATCGCGCTGGCGGTGGTGCTCCTGCCGCCGAATCTGGATACGGCTATCCTCGACAAGCTCAGCACCGCCACACCGGACGACCTTAAGGGGGTGCAGTTCCGGCTGTATCTGGTGAACGACAGCGATGGAACCCTGACCCCCATCAGTGACCCGGACAAGGAGCGTGTCAATTCGGTGGCGTGGAGTCCGGATGGCAAGCTGCTGGCCTATACGACCTGGATTGATGGCAATGATGATGGCGTGATTATGACCCTGCCCAATATCGACTCGGCTACCCTTGCCACCGATCCCGGTGATCGCAGCCAGATTCGCATTTATGATGTGGCAAGCGGGAAAACAACCTCGATTGAGTCAGGCAAGCTGGATTATTCGCCTGTGTTTACGTCTGACAGCACGCTGGCTTATGCAACGACAGATGTCACGACCATTATGACGGGTGGCGAACAGAACATCATGGTTTACGACCTCGCCAGCGGGTCGAGCCAATCGGTTTACAAGACCAGCGGCTTGATTACCGGAATCGCGCTTTCACCGGATGGCAGTCAGGTGGCGTGGGCGGAAAGTGGTGCTGCACTGCCGAGCGCGGGCGCTGCACCCGCCAATCAGGTTTATGTCGCCGGGACGGATTTTCAGAATCCGCGTTCGGTGACGGAACTGCCCAGTGAAGCGGGAATTCCCGATATTCCTGTCTGGACACCGGATGGCAAAGCGGTCTTGATGTCAACCACCAGCATCATCTCCACCATCATGAAAAGCGCGCTTTCCAGCACATCGAACACCAAAGCGGAACCCACACCGCAGCGCTTGATACGGGTCACGATTGAGGATGGTTCGCAAACGACTTTGTATGAAGGGCCGATGGGGAATGGCAATATCTTTACCACCATTTTCGGCCTCGTCACCAGCGGCGCGATGCAGCAGTTCGGGAGTTTCCCCTCGCAGTAGAGAAGATCGTGGTAGGGGCGCAGCAGTGCTGCGCCCCTACAAGAATATATCTACTCTAATTGCTAGTTGCTACTCTGACCCATCCCCACCCCTAAATCCCCTCCCCATTGCATGGAGAGGGGACTTGAAATCGCTTTGCTCCCCCTCGTTACGCAGTGGAGATGGGGCTGGGGGGTGAGGACTATCAATCAGCCTTCCGGGGTTGTTTCCGGCGTGACGCTGCGACGGCGGCGGTTGAGACGGAGTTTTTGTAACGCCAGGGTGCTGTAGGAGGCTTCTTCGGCTGGCTCAGGCTCTTTTTCCGGCAGGACTTCGGTTACGGGCAGGCGTACCGTGAAGGTTGTGCCTTCTCCGAGTTTGCTTTCCGCGCTGATCGTGCCGTTATGCGCTTCGGCAATCCATTTGGCGATGGACAGCCCTAAACCGGCTCCATCGCCTGCGTGGGCACGTGCGCGGGATTCATCGGCCTGATAGAAGCGGTCAAAGATGTGTTCGAGGTCTTCCGGATTCATGCCTACGCCCGTATCACTGACCTGCATCACGGCATTACCATTTTCGCGCCGCAGTGACATGCTGATCTGTCCACCGTCCGGCGTGAACTTGATGGCATTCCCCACCAGATTCAGTAACAACTGCTTGAGACGGTCTGAATTGCCTTTGATGCGCATCGGTTCCAGATGCGGCAGGCGGATTTGCAGATTGCGCTTCTGCGCCAGAATTTTCGTCTCGCGGAAAATATCGGTAATGACCGTGTCCAGATCGACATCGTGCATTTCCAGCGTCAGACTGCCGCCGTCCGCCCGCGCCAGGGTGAGCAAATCGCTGACCATGCGTGCCATGCGTTCGGTTTCGCTCTCGATGGCTTCCAGCGACGGTTCATCCAATCCATAGCGCCGGATGATTTCCAGATTGCCGCTGATGGCAGTCAATGGGGTGCGCAGTTCGTGGGAGACATCCGCCACGAAGCGCTGCTGTACCTCAAAAAGATGCTCCAGCCGATCCATCATGCGGTTAAAGACTTTGGTCAGCTTACCCAGTTCATCACCCGGAGGGCCGCTGGACGGCAGACGGGTCGCCAGGTCTTTGGCGGTGGCGATGTTATCCGCCGCTTCGGTGATGGCTTCAATCGGCTTGAGCGATTGGTCAGAAAGCCATGTACCCAGAATGATCGACATAATGACCGCCACCGCGCCGCCGATCAGGATGAACAGCGAGAGTTTGCTGGTCGCCTCATTCACCGTTTGCAGCGAACTGGCGGTCTGGATGTAACCAAAAACGCGGTTCTGTCCGATCACGCGGAAGGGACTGGTCAGCACCCGCAGTTCAGTATCGCTGATGAAAACATTCGAAAAAGTGGAACTGTCATTGGAGAGTGCAACCGGGTCAAGCGCCTTCAGATAACCGCCCAGATTGGCTGATGAGGTGTTCAGCGTGGGCACACCATCTGTGATGACCCATATCTGAACGAAAACACCGGACGCACGGAATACATCAATCTCCGGGAAGTCGATGCCGATTTTGGATGGCGCACCGAATTCCCGGATCAGGTACGATTGGCTGTTTATACGCACCTGATTGACCGTTTCCGTCAGAGCGCTGTCTACCGCCTCAATCCAGGTCGAACGGATGACGGTGAAGATGACGAAGCCGAAAACGATGATGACAACCGCCAGCATTCCAGAGTAGAGCAGGATGAGCTTTTGACGTATGGTCATGATAGTGTCGTCTCCGCCTGTGGAGCAGCTATTCTTCTTCCCGCAGGACGTAGCCCACACCACGCACCGTATGAATCAGACGCGCCAGCGATTCGATTTCGGTTTTCTGCCGCAGATAACGCACATAGACTTCGATAATATTGCTTTCGCCGCCGAAGTCGTAACCCCACACGCGGTCAAAAATGACATCGCGCGTCAAAACCTGTCGCGGGTTGCGCATGAATAATTCGAGCAGTTCATACTCTTTGGCGGTCAGGTCAATCGGACGTTCGCCGCGATAGGCGCGGTGTGTCCCGGTGTCCAGCGTGAGATCGGCAAAGCGCAGAATCTCCGGGCGCGAATTGGGCGTGGAGCGGCGGAAGAGGGCACGAACACGCGCCATCAATTCGTCCACTGAGAAGGGTTTGACCAGATAATCGTCGGCTCCGGCATCCAGCCCGGTCACGCGGTCTTTGATGTCGTCTTTGGCGGTCAGCATCAGAATGGGCACGTCGCTGGCGGCACGCAGACGGCGGCAGACTTCCAGCCCATCCAGCCCCGGCAGCATCCAGTCCAGAATCACCAGATCAGGCGGATTATCCCGCGCGATCATCAGACCCGTGTGTCCATCGCGGGCGACGCTGACACGATAGCCTTCATAGATGAGGCCGCGCTCAACAAATTGGGCGATACGCGCTTCATCTTCGATCAATAGAACTCGTTCGGATGGCATCCCGCCACCTCCTCGTTACAGCTCGTGAGAGCCTGCCAATTCGTGAATGTAAGTTCAGGTGAAGTCTTCTCACTGAAGTCTGTCACCTGCTATGGTGATTATCGGACTGTGGTTCACTTTTTCATCAGCTTCTTAGCTGTTGGTGATGATTGGCTCAAAAATGGGCTGGTGCGCGAGCCTTCAAGCCCCATTTTCCAACGGCGAAAAACCTGACTTTTCTAGCAGATTATGTATCCACAGATCAGATTACATCACTCTTCTCATCTTACACCCGTTATCTTAATAAAGGATGAGTCATCCGCCCCATTCGAACTGGGAAATTGCGGCAGGATCGCTGATGACCACCTGTTTGCCGGTCTGCAAATCACGGAAGGTCAGCGGGCCATCGGCATGAGTCTGTCCGGCGATGAAGGTGCCATCCGGTGAAAGCTGCGGTAGGGCGATAAATCCACCATTGGCTACCGAGCTGAATGCGCCCGTATCACTGCGCAGATCGACCACGTTGAGGGCATGTGGGCCGGGGAGCGCATTCCCCACCAACATCCGTACAGTGCCATTTCCGATAGAGCGTGCGGTCAGAATACGCGCCGGATAAGGAATCGACGCGAGTTGGGTGTGAATGAGATCGGCGGGATTGACCGCTGCGACAAGCTGCGTGGGCGGTGGGTCGCCCAGGCCGATGCCGTTGCCGTAGACCAGCACGCGCCCATCCGGCAGCCAGAAAGCTTCATCCGCCATACCCGCGTCCAGTGAAGCCTGTGTGCCTAAATCCAGAATGGTGAAAGCAGTTGTTTCGGTGTCCCCTTTTGCGGCCAACAAGGCATTCACATTGGGTGCGAACTGTGGCTGGCGATAAAAAGGCGGCTGATAGACGGGAGTCGCGCTGTCTGCCGGGCCGTTCCGCAAAACGAGCTGCGCATCACCGCCGTTGGTCGGGACGAGCCAGATGCCGCCTTCGGGAATTTCAGGACTGGTTAAAGTGCTGTAGGCGATGCGTGTGCCGTCCAGACTGAAGGCAATGTCGCGCACATCCCGCTGACCGATATCGACCAGTGCTTTCGCGCCGTTGGGTGCGCTCAAGGGTTGCAGCCAGAGTTTCCCGCCGCTGACAAAAGCGATATTGCGTTCATTGGGCGAAAGCGTATAGCGGGTTATATCCGCATCGGCTGCCGTGACAGGTTCCAGCGGGGAACCATCTTTGCGCAAGCGCCAGATTTGCGCGATGCCATTGGTATCTGCTGTGACGAAATAAGCATTCGAGGGCAGCTTGAGCGCTGTCACGGATTCGGGTGGAGTTGCACCCCAGCCATAAGCCACTGCATCCGAGGCAGGCAGGGCAAAACCGTCACCTGTCGCCGGAAGCACCAGCGCCATCACCCCGCCGCGCAGGGTAATCATCAACTGTCCGCCGGGTGCCCAGCGCAGACCGTTCAAATCCACCACCGTCTGACCGATGGCGGATGTTTTCAGATCGCTGAAGTTCAGACCGATGAGCTGTCCACTGCCTTCCGGGATGGTCGCATCATTTTTGGGACGGCTGAAAACCGCCAGTGTGCCATCCGGCATCAGAAACGGCAGCGCATAGATGCTGCTGTTATCCAGCAGAGCGCTCTGGGCGTTGGCGTGCGCCAAATCCATGCGCAGCAGGCCGCCATCCTCCGGCGCGAAAATGATGTCTGAGGGACTAGCCCAGGCTAACCCTTGCGAGGAGGGAATCGCGCTGATGAGCTTTAAAGTTGTGCCGTCGCGCTGGTAAATCCACCAGATATTCGGGTCGGCCTGTGCTGCTAAGAAATTCCCACCGGGCGACCATTGCAAACTGACATAAACACTGTCGCGCAAATCGACAAAAACGGGCGACTCTGCGGCATTGAAATAAACCCGTCCGCCGTAGAGCGTGGTATAAGCCAGCGCATCCCCGGAAGGCGACCACGCCAGTGTATCCCCACGACCACGCGCCGAGGGGACTCCCGCGCCATTTTCGATGACGCTGCTGTCACCCGTGAACATGTTCAGGATGGTGAGCGCTTGCTCAGTGCGGTAGGCCAGCCAATTACCATCTGGCGCGACACCGAAATCAACCACGAAATCGCTTTCCGGCGTAACGGTGCTGATACCCGCCGCACCGAGGCCGTAGCGCTGCACCTGACCGTTATTGCTCAGGACATACAATTCAGTGGGTAGATTCAGCCCATCCTGAGCATGAATCACGCTCGTGATCAGAAAGAAACAGAAGGCGAATAAACTCAGCTTGCGAATCATCCGCGTTTTCCTTAAATCCATTCAAATTTTATAGGCGGCAGACATGAACCCCTCCCCCAGCCCCTCCCCATTTGGAATACCAATTGGAGAGGGGAGCAAGAAGATATTGAGTATCCCTGCTCACCGATTAAAAGTATACACGATCAAGCGGGGACGCGATAAAGGGAGGATTGTACTGATACACTGTGGAAGTTGACATTTGCTGAGGAGTTGTAGTGAAATGATGGCTGTAATGTGGTGTGTTTATCGGAAGATTGAGGTTTATCGTATGTCGCAAAAACGCTGGTTAATGCTGCTGATTCCGCTGCTCCTGAGCGCGTGTAATTTATCCTTCGCATCCGCGCCCACGCCCACTCCACCGCTGATCGTTCCGGCGACTTCTGCCCCGGTGATTATCACCGAGCCGCCTGTCCAAACCACGCCGGAGGTAGATAGCAATTCGTCCGGTATTTGCAGTCCGCGCGTCGCATGGCCTATCTACATCGTTCAGGCTGGCGATACCTTAGCCGACATCGCTGACCTGAGCGGGAGCAGTATTCCTGAGCTTTTCACGGCCAACTGTTTGGATAACCCTGACGCGATTTTCGAGGGACAGGTACTCCATGTGCCCCGCGCGATTGCGGACACAGGCTCATCTGGCGCGATTCCGAAAGTCTCAGGCGAACCGTATCAACTGTTGATTTCGCCGATTGCGAATTTTGCTGATGGTGGACTGGCGATTTTGCAGGCGGGTGCGACGGTCACGCTGCAATGGGCACAGTCTACCGATGAAGTGCCGGACAAGGTTGAATTCGATATGGCTCCCACCGGGACGGGCATGATTCCAACCATCATTGGTACAGCAACCGCAGCGAATGGCTGGGCGATTCAATGGACAGTTCCGACAGGCATGAGCGCCAACCTGAGCGCCGTCGCGACCATGAGCGATGGAACCATCCGCACGACTCCGCTCTATCTGGTCTACAGCGGGACGTGATGCAGTGGACGGTTAACTCAACTCCACTTTGCATTTTTTCCCGGCTAAGGCCAGCAGCGCACCGTAACTCATACCATTGCGGCTGAGGTGAAGCATCTGAATACCATAGAATGACAGGATTTTCTGGTAATTCAGAACCCCGCTGATGAGTTCGATCAGGTCTTTATCCTTTAAAGCCGAAGTCGGAGTATTACGCGGCGTATCCTGAATGAGCGTATCCATCTCACTGGTCTGGATGGACATGCCATGCAGGCGGGTTAATTTCAGGTCGGCATTCAGCCGTTTAATCAGGCTGGTCAGTGAACTGCCTAAGCCGATGGTCAAGGTGGGAGGCGCATCCGCGAACAATTGGAAACGCGGTGAACTTGCCAGCGTTTCGTCAATCAGCTTATGAACGGCATCAAAACCGTCGCCCAATTCCGGCTGCCCCAGCATCAGGGCGGATAACTTTGTCGTGCCAAAATCGAACAGGTGCATATGCTTCAGAACGGGCTGTCCATTTTCATCGGCTGTTCCGGCGGTCAGTTCGGTATTGCCGCCGCCCTGGTCAATCACCATGAGAGTTGCGCCGGGGGGCACAGCGCCGCGAAAGGCGGTAAAACTGGCGAGGAAGGAATAGAGCGCTTCTTCCTGCGGCTCAAGAATATGCAGATCAATATCACTGCCAGCAAATTCCTCCAGCAGCAATTTTTTGTTGGGAGCGGCGCGTACACCCTCGGTTGCAATGACGCGGATTTGCTCGGTTTCATGTTTCTTGGCGATATTCAGATATTCTTTGGTCATCTCGACGACGTGGCGCATCGATTTGGACGATAGATTGCCGTTCTCATCGACTTCCTGCCCCAACTGGCTGAGATCGCCCGTCGAATGGACGACCTGCACAATGCTGCCATCGCTCACATCGGCGACCAGCAGCCGGATTCCCTT
>JBGAGR010000130.1:0-20455 GCA_044226645.1 Aggregatilineales bacterium | reverse complement strand
GATGCGGCGGCGGCGCTGCTGGATGATCTGGAAGCGCGTCACCGGGAAATCCGGGCACGTGGCAAGCAAAAGCGCATCAAATTGACCGAAACGGCGCGGGATACTCACGAAAAAGGCCGACCCGATTACGCCGGGATGACCAATGCGGAATATGAGGAATTGTTCGGCGCGGCAAAAGATGAACTGGTGAAAACACTGGGCTTAACCCCCGCTCAGGCCAACCGCTTCCGCGACCACATCAGCACACTGGCACTGCAAGCCATCGACGCGGCGGAAACGGCCGGGGCGATTAAAATGCAGCAGTTGGGGCGGCGTTTGACCACGCAGGAACAAATCGACATCGTGCGCCACGCTGCCCGGTTGGTCGCGCCGGGTTTCTGGGCACTGGCGGATTATCTGAATGTCGATTTGTTATCGGGAAATCCGCGTTTGCCGGGAGAGGCCACCCTCCTATCCTGAAGATTGTCTATTGGACATTTCGGCCTGCCGCATATAGACTCACAGGTGTTCTATCAAGTAAAGCTGTGAGTCCTTTCTATGATTCCGATCCGACTGGAAATCAAAAATTTTCTGGCGTACCGTTCGCCCGACCCACTGCGCTTCGAGGGTATTCATCTGGCCTGCCTGACGGGAGCCAATGGCGCGGGGAAATCGTCGCTGCTGGATGCTATCACGTGGGCACTGTGGGGCGAGGCGCGTGCCAAACGCGATGACGAACTGGTGCATATCGGGCAGGTCGATATGCATGTCCAGTTGGATTTTGAGCAGGAAGGCACTCTCTACCGCGTCATCCGGCGGCGGTCACGCAAGCAGCGCGGAGTCGGGACACTGGATTTGTTCGCGCTGGTGGATGGTCAGCCGAATACCCTGAGCGAACCGTCCATCCGCGAGACACAGCACAAAATTAACCGCCTGCTCAAGCTGGATTATGAGACTTTCGTTCACTCGGCTTTTTTGCAGCAGGGCAAGGCCGATGCCTTTACCACCAAGCCTCCGGCGCAGCGCAAGCAAATCCTCTCCGATATTCTGGGATTGTCGCAGTGGGAGCGCTATGAAGAATCAGCGAAGGAAGCGCTCAAAAATATCTCGAATGAACTGGCAGTTATCGAACAACGCATCCGCGATATTGAGGAAGAACTGAAAAAAGAGCCGCGTCTGCAAGCGGTTTTGCAGGAAGCGGAAGCTGCTCAAAAAGAGGCTGAAGCCGCCCTGAAAGTGGCTGAAGCGCAGTTAGCGGAAGTGGCACACGCACCGGGCGCGATGAAAGCGGCACAGGAACGCCTGGCTGACCACGAACGCCGTCGTAAGGAACATGGGCGTGATCTGGAAGCCATTGACGAGGATATTCAGCGGCAGGAAGCGCGGATTGCCGATTACGAGACGGTCATCGCCATGCGCGAGGAGATCGAAAGCGGTTATGCGGCGCTGCAATCGGCGCAGCAGGCTAACTCCGAGTTGGGCGAAAAGCTGCTGCAACTGAGTGACTTTGATGCGCAGCGGCGTGAGTTGGAAAATCAACTGCGGGATGTCCGCGCCGAACTGGAAAACGAGGCCAGCGGCTATGACTCGCTCATCGCGGAGCTTGAACGCGCGATTGAAGATGCCGATGCGGAGGAACTGATTCGCGTACAGGGCGAAATCGCCGATCTGCAAACGCTGGAAAGTCAGCGCAATGCCAATCAGGAATATATCGCTACATTGAGCGAAGAAAAAGCCGGACTCGAAACGCTGAAAAAGACATTGACGCTGGAAGGTCAAACCCTGCGTGACCGTCTGGAACGGCTGAAAGTGGCGGAAGGCGCGACCTGTCCGCTGTGTGGGCAGCCGCTGGACGAGAGCCACCGCGATCAACTGGTGGCTGAATTGGAAGCTGAGATTGTCGATAAACGGGCGCTCTACAGCACCAATCAGGAACGGACAAAAGCGATTGGCACAGAGGTCAAAGACCAGCGTGACCAGATTGCTGTGATGGAACTCGATTTGAAACGACTTCAACCGCTGGTCGAACGGGCGGGGATGCTTCAGGCACAGCTTGACCGGGCGAATGAGGCCGAAAACCGCCTGACCGAAACCCGTGCCCGTCTCGAATCGGTGCAGGTCATGTTGAACGAAGAATCGTTCGGGCAGGACATCCGCGACCAGCTTACCGCATTAGATGCCCGTCGTGCAGAAATCGGCTATGACCGTTCCTCGCATGATACGGCTCGTCAGCAGTTGGATGTTTAGCACAGGCCGCACTGGATGGGGCACAACTCCGCCTTGAACGGACACAAAAAGCGCTGGCGGAAGACGAAGCGGCTGTACATGCACTGGGACAGGAAATCGCGGAACTGGATGTGCTGGTGAAAGAACAGCAAATCCGCGCACAGGAGGTCAACCGCCTGCGGACTTTCGAGCGCAGCCAGTTTAATCGACTGGTCAGTGCGCAGCAGGAACTCGATGCTATCGACAAGCAGCGCACCCGCAAAGGTGAACTGGAAGCCCGGCGCGAGAATAAGCGCTACGAAGAATCACTTTATAAGGAACTGCGCACGGCTTTCGGGAAAAATGGTGTTCCAGCGATGATTATCGAAGCTGCGATTCCCGAATTGGAAGAATCCTCTAATGCCCTGCTCACCCGCATGACCGACGGGCGCATGAGTCTGCGCTTCAGCACTCAGCGCGAGAAAGCCAGCGGCGAGGGCATCATCGAAACACTGGATATTGAGATTGCCGACGAACTCGGTACACGCAGTTATGAACTTTACAGCGGCGGGGAAGCCTTCCGCATCAATTTCGCTATTCGTGTGGCGCTCTCGCAGTTATTGGCACGCCGCGCCGGAGCGCATTTACGGACACTGTTCATTGATGAAGGCTTCGGTACACAGGACGAAGATGGACGTAACAAACTGGTTGAGGCCATCACCGCGATTCAGGACAGCTTTGACCTGATACTGGTGATTACCCACATTGATGATCTGCGCGATTCGTTCCCGGTGCATGTGGTGGTGCAGAAAACACCCAACGGAAGCCGGGTCAGTGTGCGTTAAGCCTACCAGTTGACTGCTTCGACTGTGCTTTCAGGCTGCGCCTCATAATCCGGGAAGTCGAGCGGGTTGGGCAGTTCGTTGACCGCTTCGAGATCCATGGAAAGCCCGTTAATGGTCAGACTGCCGAGCAGATTGGGCAGCATGACGCGGATACTCTGGGCGCGTTCATCGGGCGAACTGATGTTGCAGACGACTAATTGAGGCGGCGATTGGAGCATCAGCGCGAGGAGCATGGTGACGTTACCATCGCCTGTGTTGAGCAGATAATAAGCCGCGTCGTGTCCGTCCCACTCGAAACCCTGTGGAGCGCTGGCAGAAGCTTTCCCCAGATAATCCGGTTTCTGAAGGATTTGTTTCAGAACCGCTAAGGCATCATTCGCGTCACCCGTTGGCAGATCAAAACCCTCTACTGGATGAACGAAGATATGGACTTCCATCCCGGTGATTTGCACCGATGTGTAATGTTCGGTCATGACCAGCCCGCCTGCTGTCTGATGGGCTTTCCAACCCCAGGGAACACCAATGCCCAGGCGGATACCATTCGCCATCACTTCAAAATAATTCTCGCTGCGATCTTCTTCAGTAGCAGTGGGAGCAGGCGTGGGTGTATCGGGCGTAGATTGCATATATTCCTGACAAGCAGCAGTTGAAGCCAGTACGCAGATTAGTACAAAGAGCTTAAAGGGCATTGTATCTCTAACAATACAAACTCAATTCGGATTTTGTCTGGTCGATTTGTACTGATGATCGTACCATGCCCTGTGAATTGTCTGAATAAACGCTAAACATTCTCTTAGAAAGAAGGGGTTATTGGTTGTTGGTTTTTAGTTGTTGGTAAGAAAGTCGATAATTTACTGAAAGCTGCCAGTTACCAGCGACCAGTTGCCAGTAATTTGTGGCTGTGGCGGCGGCTGTGGCTGTGGCGGAAAATTGTGGCTGTGGCCGTTATTCGATTGTTCGAACACCTTCATCATCATCATATTTATGTTCATCGCATATGAAGGTACGGCATTTCAAGTCGATAGTTCCCGTTCTCGCCGCCACCGCCGAGAAAAACAGGGTCGGGGGGAGCGGGAGTAGGAAGAAAAGTCCTGAGTGTTAAGTCCTGAGTCAAGAACTACCCATCGATAGTCAACCGCGGGCGAGTCCGATGCCCAGATACAGGGTAGCGTAAATTGGAGGCAAAAGGGCTACCTTTTGGTAAACTTTTCGGTATGAATGTTCTAACGGAGGAGAAGATTGAACCGCAAAGATACAGAGAACACGCAGAGAACGCAGAGAGGATAGGAGGAAGGGAGGTTTGTCTGGTGTTCAGGCAATTTTGTCGCGTGATGTGTCGCCCAAGCTGACACTCTTTGTCAGACATAAGATAGAATAGGCGATTACGTAGTTGCTCGCTCATTTCTCATTATCAGGTGCAGGCTGATCGGCATATTTGATTTCTTCCCCAAAAGCGATATTCAGGGCTTCCCATACCACATCATCAGGCGAATAATCACGCCCGGTGCGATACTTCAGCAAACCTTTAAGATATTCAACAGTGCGCGTTGTCCGCTTGGTCACACGCATACTGGTTACAACCAGATCATCTGATTTTTGCTTCGTCACATCTCACCTCATCTCAAGGAAAGCGAGACATATTATCGATTATTCATTTTCCCGTTCGATGTAGAGCAAATCGGCGATGTCACAGCCGAAATAGTCGCAGAGTTTGAGGATGACCTCGCCGTCGTATTGATGCACCTGATTTTTGACCCAACGACTGACTAACTGCTCCGAAACGCCAATTTCACGGGCAATTTCAAGCTGTTGAATACGCCGCCCGGATTGCCGTTCTTTTTCCATGATTAAAGCCAAAACGCGATTTTGTATTCTAGCCATAGTTGATTACCAATGAATGGCTCCATAAACCAGATTTATTCTATTGACTTTTGAGTCAAAGGTGATGTAATCTGTAGGGTAGATACTGCTTTTCTTTCCCACACCCAACAATAGAAGGAGTGTTTATTATGGCTTTGCCTGATGCCAGTCAAAGTGATGTCCCCATGCTAATTCATCCTGAAAAGATTCGCAAAATTTGGCATGAAGACAAGTGGTTTTACAGCGTCGTAGATATTATTGCTGATTTGTTGGATAAGGATATACGGTACGGAAGCACATATTGGCGAAAATTGAAGAGCCGCTTAGTTGGAGAAGGAAATGAAACAGTTACAGAATGTCAAAGACTAAAATTACTTGCTCCTGATGGTAAACAAAGATTCACGGACATGGCAAATGCTCAATTATCCAACACAATCATCAAAATCGTGCAACGCACGTCATTCCACAAATCTAAACGTATCGCACGTCGTATTGATGAGCTGTCTATCATTCATCCGCATGTTGTCAAATATTTTGAGTCTAGCGGTTGGGCAACTAATTATCCTATTACCCTATCTTCGGGGAAAATCATCGACATTATCGCACAACGGAATGAAGAAATATTAATTATTGAATGCAAACGAGGACTTTATGGTAGCGAACTTTTCAAGGCAATAGGGCAAGTTTTGTGTTATACAGTGGAATATGGACAATCGGCTAAACCCGTTATCGCCTGCTTGCAAGGTAATGCGGGCGAATATGCCTATACCTGTTGTGATGCTTTAGGCATATCCATAATCGAAGTAGATAATTTGGGAAGTGACCTTAGCAGCAAGCAGGCGAAGGCGACCAGCGCCCTGCTCGGTATGGATCTGGTGACGGAAAAACCGCTGCTCAACGAGGCGAATTGACACAGAGCGAACCGCGCGATTCGTTCCTTCGGCGTAATTAGCCCCAGGTGATGTGGTAGGTGCAGGAATCCGCGCCGTCTTTGCGGCATTCGCAGGTGTCGTCGTGCTTGACGGTGAAGGATGTGCCGGGCGGCAGGAAGCGGCGGCAGAGGCTCGACAAAATGCCGTAGTCGAAATCACAGGGGAACGGGTTACGAGCAATCACGACGAAATCGCGATCATCGATTTGCTGCGTGACATACGAGCCGTTATAGCCGTGACGCTGATCCATCTGGTAGGCATCGTTGATCGTGAGCAGCGCCATTTCCAGCGAATCGATCAGCGGCGGGTAGGTGGCTTTCTCCGGGATTTTCATGCCGATGCTGACCAGATTGTGAGATGGGCCAGCCAGGTCTTTGAGAATATCCATGTAGAGATCGCCCGGATACCATTCATCGGGGTCAATCTCGTCAATGTGATAAGCATTGAGGACATGCTGAATATCCTCCTGCGCGGCTTCGATCAGCGAGATCATGGATTGACCAATGAACTCACTTTCGGGTTCAAAGAGGACAAACTGTGCCATTTTACTGCACCCATTTACTTAATTTAGGGTTGAGATAACTTCATTGTAATCCCCTAAAATCACGTTTTGTCTTAAGGTTTTCCGGGAAGTGACACAGTAAACAAGCGTCGAGGGGGCGACGTGGAAAAGGACTCTAAAGGCTGGCGATGGAATAACCAGCCTGCAAGTGCAAAAAGTGTGCTAGGCCTTTTCGACCTGAATTAAACCCAGAAGATGCGATTCGGCTTCTTCAAAACTGTTGTGAAGTGAAACCCGCTTGCCCTGCCGGGTTAACTTGATTACGGCATTCAGCAGTACCTTCAGCATTCCAGACTTGGCGACGATGGCAATGTGAACCAGATTCTGGTGGCTGATGATGCTGTTATGAACCCGTTCCCACATACCTTCCGGGACAACCGGATTGGAATCGCTGGTATCGGCTAAAAGATATTTGAGCCGCCCGTCGTTCAGGTGCAGGTCATCGGGGTTGGTGATAATATCGTCGGCTTCGATGTTGCCATGATAGCGGAGGATAACAAGGTCGGGATGCTGTCCAATTAGGATTTCGTGTGACATATCTTATAACCTTTTGTAGATTGCTTACTACTATAGTTTATAGTAGCGGACAAATGATCCTGGTAGCATTAAGATTGCATATCGTCATCATGAATATCTAGCATCATTGTAATCTATTGTTATACTTCTGGCATGTTCCAATTTTGTGATAACTTTAATTATTACATTTATTTCACAAATGCCGGATGGGGTCGGGAGCATCAAACCCGCCACTTTAGGCCGAGATATGCTATACTGTACCCTTCAATTTTCGCTGTGAGAAACCACCATGACCCAACTAACTGAACTGACCATCACGCAAGCGCTGGAAAAATTACGCGCGAAGGAAATTTCCGCTGTTGAACTGACCCGCGCTTATTTAGCCCATATCGAAAAGCTGAATCCGAGTTTGCAGGCGTATCTGACCGTCACCAATGAGCAGGCGTTACAGAATGCCGAAGCCGCCGATAAAGCGCGTGCCGCCGGGGAAGATAAGCCGCTGCTGGGGATTCCGCTGGCGATTAAGGATGTGCTTTCGACCAAAGGCATTGAAACGACCTGCGGATCGAAAATCCTCAAGGGGTACAAGCCTGTTTTTGATGCGACAGTGGTGGATCGGCTGTATAAAGCCGGGATGGTCATGCTGGGCAAAGCCAACTGCGACGAGTTCGCCATGGGGTCATCGACGGAAAATTCGGCCTACAGCATCACGCGCAATCCCTGGGATTTAGACCGTGTTCCCGGTGGGAGCAGCGGTGGCAGTGCGGCAGCGGTCAGTGCTGGATTAGCGGCAGGTGCATTGGGAACCGATACAGGCGGGAGCATCCGTCAGCCGGGGTCACTGTGCGGCATCGCGGCACTCAAGCCAAGCTACGGACGAGCATCGCGTTATGGATTGGTGGCGTTCGGCTCATCGCTGGACTGCCCCGGCCCGTTAGCCCGAACGGTTGAAGATGCCGCGCGGATGTTGCAGGTCATCGCCGGACAAGACCCGCTCGATTCGACCAGTATGCCGCTGGATGTGCCGGATTATGTGGGCGGATTAAAAGGCGGCGTGAAGGGTCTGAAAGTCGGCATCCCGCAGGAATATTTCATCAAGGGCATTCAGCCGGAAGTCGAAGCGGCTGTCCGCGCGGCAATTCAAAAGCTCTCGGAAATGGGTGCGGAAGTGGTCGAAATCAGCCTGCCACACACCAGCTACAGCCTGCCCGTCTATTACATCATCGCCCCGGCGGAAGCCAGCGCAAATCTTGCGCGCTATGATGGCATCCGCTTCGGCGCGAAGGTCGAAAAAGGCGAGATGTGGCCTACTTACAAAGCCACACGCGGTCAGGGATTCGGCGCGGAAGTCAAGCGGCGTATCATGCTCGGCACCTATGCCCTCTCCGCCGGATACTATGATGCTTATTATGGAAAAGCGCAGGCCGTTCGCACGCTCATCAAGCAGGATTTTGACAAAGCTTTTGAGAAAGTGGATGTCATCGCCGCGCCAACTGCACCGAAAACGGCCTTCAAAATCGGCGAGAATGTGAATGACCCGCTGGCGATGTATCTGGAAGATGTGTTCACGCTGCCGGGGAGTCTCGCCGGAATCTGCGGCCTGAATGTGCCCTGCGGCTTCGATCATGCCGGCCTGCCGATTGGTTTGCAACTGATGGGCAAGGCGTTCAACGAAGCAACGGTGCTGCGCGTCGGACATACCTATGAGCAGGCTTCCGAGTGGGTGCAGAAACGTCCCCAAATCGCACTGTAGAAAAGTAGTTCAAAGTAAATTACCCTGCCTGATCCACCATATCCGCGAGAAATCAGGCAGGGATAAAACCAAATTTATAAGCTATTTTCCCCTCGCTTCGCTCATATCCCAATTAGCTTCCACAATCGAACACTCCCCCTGACCTGAGGTGACAAATATCACCTCCACCTCATGCACTTTCACCGGAACACACGGCGATACTTCTCCGTAAATACTGAGTAGTCATGACTATAGCAACAATCGTTCTGGAAGTTATCGGAGAAGTTTCTAAATGGTCAGGAAAATCGTTAAGTGGCTTATCATCGCCGCTGTCGCACTGGTCGTACTCACTGTTGGCGCGATTATGCTCTTTCCCAGTATGCTGGATGGCCCAACCGCGCCGCCCTTGGAACTGCCACCACTCGACACAGCCGCCGCCAGTGACAGCGCGGCTGCACTCGATGGCACATGGACAGTGACCAGCGGGTCTATCGTCGGTTTCCGCGTGGAAGAATCCATTCTGACGCAGCACAGCACCGTTGTCGGACGCACCAGCGCGGTAAGCGGCTCGCTGGTCATTGAAAACAACGCCATCACGTCAGGCGATTTTCAGGCTGATCTGAGCCAGCTTCTCATGGGCGAAAAGCCGAACGAGGGCTTTTTCAAAATGATGAATACGGCTGAGTATCCCAATGCTGAGTTGACATTCACCAGTCCAATCGCGTTTACCGTCCCGGCTGATGGTCAGACCGTTTCGGCAAGCGTGGAGGGTTCATTAACGCTGCATGGCAGCACCCATCCGGTCACATTCAGCTTCAGCGGACGCACCAACGGCACAATGCTGGAAGCGGTAGGCACAGCCCCTGTTCTGGCGAGTGATTGGGGCATCGAAAGTCCGTTCGGCATTGCCAATGATGTCGTGATCGAATTTCTGGTCATTTTGCAACGACAGTAATTTAACCAGCGGCACACAATGGGGCATCTACGCTTTCGACTGCCCCATTAAACTCTCAATTCGCCTCGTTGAGCAGCGGCTTTTCCGTCACCAAATCCATGCCGAGCAGGGCGCTGGTCGCTTTCGCCTGTTTGCTGATTTCCTTCGCCACTTCCCACACAATTTCCATCGCCTGATACAACAGCACCGTTTCGGCCTCATTCAATTTGACTGCTGCGACCCGTTCCGCCAGTTTGGTGTAGATCAACGCGAATTCGCCAAAATGATCGCGCGGATTCTGCTTCATCGTCAGATGCAAATCGCCGCGTAACTGCGCCGTTGTCCTGTCCCACAGCGCTTTATACAACCGCTCGGTGGCATCGCCATACATCCGCGAAGTTGCATCCATCACCGCCATCTTGAGCGCATCGACAAACTGTTTGCGCGTCACAATGCCGTCTACCCGCGCCTCAATCCAACTGTTGCTGCGTCCTTCGCTGCGATATTTCTGCACCGCATTATCCAGCGAACGATACAGCCCCAATTCCGGGTCTTCCGTTTCTTCCAACCGTTCCGCGCCGACACTGGCAAGCCATAATTTCATTGGCTCGGCTTTAGGCGAGGGGATGGACTGAATCAACCGCAGCGCTTGTTCAACATTAATCACATCGGTCAGCCGCATCTTGCCATCTTCAGCAAGGAGTTTCAACCTGTGACAATTCCTCACAGTTTCATTTCCTTCCTCAAGTAAGCGACTTTTCAATTTTCGCCAATACGTGCTGCCTTGCTGAGTATCTTTGTCCAATAAATCAGCAATGATGTCCACGACGCTGTAAAACCACTCGCCCTCATGCCAAATTTTGCGAATCTTTTCAGGATGAATTAGCATGGGGGCATCACTTTGACTGGCATCAGGCAAAGCCATAATAAACACTCCTTTTATGTATGTGTGTGGGGAAACTAGAGCAGAACTTATTGGATTTTATGCTTGAATCTAACTTTTTGTCAAGTCACCAAAATAAGTTTACAGAACCATAAAATGAGCGAGCAATTACGTAATCGCCTTTTCTATCTTATATCTGACAAAGAACGTCAACTTGGGCGACACATCACCCTGAGCGAAATCGCTGAGTCAACGGGCTTGTCTATTCAGTTAGTCAGTCGTTGGGTCAAAAATCAGGTGAATCAATATGATGGCGAAGTTGTCGTCAAGCTGTGCGCCTATTTCGAGTGTGAGGTAGCCGATTTGCTCTATATTGAGCGGGAAAATGTTGAATGAGGCTATATCGCCTATTTCCCTAACCCAGCGATGAACATATCGAGCGCCAGCGCGGGGTCAATGCGTCCGGTTTTCATCTTAATGTCGTTTTCAAGCAAAACGCGATAAATCCGCTCAAGCTGTGCCAGCGTAAAGGCGCGGGACTGCTGCGTGATCTTTTTGGCGACATAGGGATTCATGCCTAAGTTTTCCGCCATCTGGTTGGGGAAGCCGCCTGTCGCCAGAAATTCCTTCCCGGTCAGCAGTAAACGGAACTGGCGCACAATCATGCCATAGACGCGGAAGGGGTCTTCATCTTTTTCCGCCAGCAGGCGATGAAGCATGTGCAGCGCGGCATTCGCCCGGCCTTCCGCCAGCGCATCGACCATATCGAAAACGCGCGTTTCCGCCACATAGGGAGTCAGCAGCGCGACATCATCTTCGGTAATCGGCCTCGCGCCATCCACATAACTTACCAGTTTAATCAGTTCATTATCGGCGCGGCGTAAGTCGTTGGCGGTCACGGTAGCCAGCGCTTCGGCGGCCTGTCGCTCGATTTCGGTATGATACTCATCTTTGGCGCGTTTGAGAATCCAGCCGGTGCTGTCTTTGGAGACGCTGAAGGCTTTTTCGTAGCCATTCGGCAGATCACGCGCCTGCTTGATGAACTTATTGCTGTCGGGGAGTGTTTGCCGTTCGACCAGAACCAGACGCGCATAATCCGGCAGTGTGGGCAGCGCATTGATAAGCTGTTCGGCGGCTTTCTTCCCGGTTTCACCCGCGCCCTTACGGGTAATCCAGCTAATCATGCCCTTGACGATCACCAGCCGTTTATCCGAGAGAAAGGGATACGAGCACACGGCATTCAGCACTTCGGATACACTGGCGGATTCGCCGTCGAAGTCGCTGGTGTTCATCTCATCGCCCATTTTGGCGCGGACACTGGCGACTTCCGCTTCCAGATTGAAATCATCATCGCCGTGCAGAATGTAGAAGGTTTTCGAGGTGTCGGTTTTTGGCATGTTTCAGGTGGTTAGTGCTTAGTTGTTGGTTGTTGGTGAAATGCGGGAAAGTAAATTAAAGATCACACGGAAATTTCCCGTAGGGGCGTAACATGTTACGCCCCTACACAATGACAATATAATGGGTGGTATTTCCCGTAGGGACACGATATATCGTGTCCCTACCATAATAAATGCTGTCTACCCAAAGCGTGTCGCCACACGATGCACCGTGACGCTGCCGCTGAAGGGAATGGTCAATTTGCTGCGGGTGATGCTGACGATTTCCAGATCGCCGGGGTCGCCCTCGGTGGTGAAATATTTTTGCAGGTTCATGCCCAGGGGCTGCGAATACAAAATCGCGAACATCATCGCCAGCATGACCATCGGCAGACGGTTGAACGAATCACGGCGGCTGCTGCCTGCCATGCCGAGCAGCCCGACCATACTGGCGAGGAAGCCTGTCGTCAGCAAATTCGTGCCGCAGTTAGGATGCACCGCCAAACCATGCTCACCATTTTTCATCCGGCGCAGGGCTTCATGTGCGGCGGCTTCCACCTTCTCCGTCGGAATTTCACCCAGCAGCACAAAGCCCGAATCATCACTGCGCCCGGAGAGCCGGTAGCGGCTGCTGCCGGAAATCACATGAATCGTGGCATGTTCCAGACCGTGATTGCGGCGTGTGCGGCGGATATAGGGGAAATTCAGCACCGGACGGGAAACAGCGGCTAAATCTTGCAGCATGGGGATCACCCTTCTTTATACAGACTTTCGATCAGACAAGGGGTTTCTGCGCAGCGCCCCTTGTTCCACTCGGTAGGGACACGATATGTCGTGTCCCTACTCACCGTTCGATCATACGATTCCAGTTTCTTATTCTCATTAGATTTCCATGAGCGAAAGTCGAGTTTCGCATTGTTGGTACCATTCTAACCAGTTTCGTCCCAAAAGGACACCATTTTCGAGCCTGCCGGGGTGTTATCGTACCAATCGCGTCATGCAGAAAGCCATTTTTCGGCTACAATGAGGATTAATTATGTTGAGCCTTGGCGGTGGGAACAGGATGCCCTTCTGAAGCGTCTTATTTCCAAACAAACCGCATTACCCTAAAAGGATACTGGCGTTGACACGTAAAAAGACCTTTTTGATCGCACTTTTACTCGCGCTTTTGACGCTGCCGTTTCTGGCGGCACAGGCGCAGTCGGCTACGACCATTTCCATTGGCGACAGCGTGAGCGGTGAATTGACTGCCGATGCTTTATCCGCCACGTATTCTATCGAATTGAAGGCTGGCGATGCGGTGAGCATCACCCTGACCTCGAATGATTTCGATAGTTACCTGACCTTCTCCTCGCCGGATGCTCAACTGGCAACCGATGATGACAGCGCGGGGGGCAAAAATGCGCTGATCGATTACGCCGTTCAGGCCGATGGCATCTACACCATCCGCGTGGACAGCTATAATCAGGTTTCAACAGGCGCTTATACCCTGACCGTCGAAAGTGACAGCAACGTCATTTCCGCCAGTCCAGCAGCCGTTGCGACGGTTTCGCCCGGAAATGGCGCTATTGCCTACGGCGACTCGGTCAGCGGCACGATCACGGCTGACAAAAGCAGCATCGCTTACAGTTTCACAGGCAAAGCTGGCGATCATGTGGTCATTACCCTGACCTCAGCCGATTTTGATGCCTACCTCAGCTTGCAGGATAATTCCGGCGATGAACTTGCCAATGATGATGACAGCGCCGGAAGCCTGAACGCCCGCATAGATACCGTTTTGCCCGCTGATGGGGATTACGCCGTCATCGCTGGCAGCGCATTTCCCAGCGCCACTGGCGATTTCACACTGGAACTCGCGCTCAGTGATGCGTCAGTCGTGATTACACTCGCAGTAACGCCGACCACGACACCGCCAGCCGTTGGGACGGTTACGTCTGGAAATGGCGAAATTGCCTACGGCGAAACGGTGAGCGGCACGATCACGGCTGACCAGAATGCAGTGCCGTACACCTTCACGGGCAAAGCCAACGATTCTGTCGTCATTACGCTGACCTCCGACGATTTTGATGCTTATCTGACCTTACAGGATGCTGACGGTAAATCACTGATCGAAGATGATGACAGCGCCGGAAGCCTGAACGCCCGAATTGAATATAATCTGCCCGCTGACGGTACCTATACCATTCAGGCAGGCAGCAGTTTTGGCAGTGCTGCCGGAACTTTTAGCCTGCAACTGGATAACGGCGGCGTAACTGCGGCGACAGGAACACCTATCGTCATACAGGCTACTCCGCAGGCCACCAGCAGCGGCGCTACCCTCAGCGTCAGCAGCGCTTTGACTGACGAACAGCCTTCCGCTTACTACGGCTTTAATGGCAGCGCCGGGGATGTCATCAGCGTGACACTGACTTCCACCGATTTTGATGCCTATCTCATCATTCAGGATGCCAGCGGTAAATCACTGGTCGAGGATGATGACAGCGGCGGTAATCTGAACGCCAGCATCAGCAATTTCACCTTACCGAGCGATGGCGCGTTCACGGTGGTCGCCACCAGCAACACCCGCGCGGCAGCCGGAGAATTTGTCATTACGGTGAGCGGCGCGGTGCTTTCACCCACCTCGATTAACGTCAGTACGCCGGAACCGGAAGCGACTGTTGTAAATCAGCAGGGCGGTGCAGTTACGCTGGGTGTTCCGGTCAGCGGCTCATTGAGCGATGCCGCGCCAAGCGCATCCTATACCTTTACGGCCTCCGCTGCGGATACCATCACCATCACCCTGACCTCGGATGATTTTGATACCTATCTGTCGCTGCAAGATGCCAGCGGCAAGGAATTGACCAGCGACGACGACAGCGCGGGCAATCTGAATTCGCGCATCGAGAATTACACCCTGCCCGGCAGCGGCACGTACACGATTGTGGCGAGCAGCGCGGGCGGCGTGACGACCGGGAACTTTACGCTGGTGGTCAACGGCAGCGGCACGGTTGAACCTACTGTCCAGCCTACCCCGCAGCCCACATCCGAACCCGTTATTGTGCAGCCGGGCGGCACGCTGCATTATGGCGACAGCGCAGCGGGTTCGCTGACCGACGATCAGTCAACTGTCACCTATCGTTTCACGGGACAAACCGGCGATTCGGTCACGATTACACTGACTTCCGACGAATTTGACCCCTATCTGACTCTCTTGGATGTCAACGGGAAGGAAGTGGCATCGGACGATGACAGCGCCGGAAGCCTGAACGCGCGGATTGCGAATTTTGTGCTGCCGAACAACCGTACCTACACCATCGTAGTCGGCAGTTCAGATAACTCCGGGCGTGGCAGCTTTACCCTGACAGTCGGGAGCGCAGCAGTGCTTCCGCCTACGGTTGAACCTACCGCGCAGCCAACCGCTCAACCCACTGGGTCACCATCCGGCAGCACGATTACCATCGGACAGAGCATAACAGGTTCGCTGGAAGGCGATCAATCCTCAGCGGTTTATACCTTCGAAGGTGAAGCAGGCCAGCATATCACCATCCGGCTGACTTCCACTGATTTCGATACTTACGTGTTCATCAGCGACTCCAGTTTGCATTTGATCGCCAGCGATGACGACAGCGGCGGCAACCTGAACGCGCTGATTGAGGATGTTACTCTGCCTAAGAATGACAGCTTTGTCATTACGGTGGGGAGCTTCGATAACACGGGACGCGGCAGTTATACCCTGAGCGTGGAAGCGCCCGGCAGCATCAACCCGCCCGTCACACCTACGCCGGAACCCACCGCCAATCCGACCACTGAGCCGAACGGCAGCACGATCACGATTGGCGGCAGTGTGAGCGGCACTTTGAACACCAGTCAGACCACCGCCGCCTATACTTTCCAGGGCGAAATCGGTCAGACCATCACCATCTCACTGGTTTCCAGCGACTTTGACAGCTACCTGCGTCTGCAAGACTCGTCCGGGCATGACCTGATTACCGACGATGACAGCGGCGGCGGACTGGATGCCCGTATCAACGTCTTTACCCTGCCTGCCAACGATACCTATACCATCGTGGTTGAAAGCTATGAAGGTGAATATGGTTCCTATACCCTGAGCCTGAGCGAAGCCATCGTCGAGAATATCGAATATGGGCAGATTATTCAGGGCACTATCGATAACGAAGGCGATGCTATCACCTATCGCTTCAACGGTTCGGCGGATGATGTCATCAGCATCAGCCTGATCTCGCCCGATTTTGACACCTATCTATCCCTGTCCGATACCAGTTCCACCAGTCTGATCACCAACGATGACGGGGGCAGCAGCGGCACCAATTCCATGATCGGGCCGTATACCCTCTCCAAAGATGGTGTGTATTACATTACCGTCAGCAGCTATGACAGCACCAGCACCGGACGCTTCACGCTGGCCTTTAATAAAGTCACCCTGACACCGCTCGCCGTCGGTGACAGCGTGGATGTGACCTTCAGCAGCGATGTCTCGGCCTACTACTATCAGTTTGACGCGAACAACGGCGATATCATCAATGTCACGGTAGACAGCGGCGGCAGCATCGATACCTCCCTGCTCTTGAATGGGCCGGATGGCTATCAGGTGATCTTCGATGCCGATGGCGGCGCGGGTTTCGAGCCGGAGATTTTCCACCAGTTGTTGACCGAAAATGGCAGCTACATTCTGGTGCTTCAGGCCGCCGTACCGGGTGACAGTGGTCATGCGACCTTCACGCTGACGAAAACCGTTTCGCCCTCGCTGGATGATGGGCCGCAGCAAGTGCGCCTGAGTTCATCGGTCACACAGGATGTCGTGACCTTCAGTGGACACGCAGGCGAGGAAGTACGCCTGACAGCAGCCGTCACGGGCGGTAATGCCACATCGCCCAGCATCGCCGTCACGCAGAATGGTAACGATGTTGCCAGCGCATACGGCACATCCGTAACCGGCCTGAGCCTCCAATTTACCGTTCCGGCGGATGGTTCTGTGAGTGTGCAGTTATCGGATTACAGCTATAACAATGTAGCCTACGAGGTTTCGCTCGAACGCATCAGTCAGTAGATGAACATCCGGGCGGGGCGGCGTTTTTGATCGTCCCGCCTGTGGTTTATTTCAAAACCAAATAATGTTCTAAGGGGGCTGTGATGCGCTTCATTCGTTTGATGCTGTTTTTCGTCCTTCTCCTGATGGCGGGGAGCGTTGCCGCTCAGACCGCCGACCTGACGGAATCCTTCACCTATCCTGACGGTAAGACCTCGTTTCTCTATCCCTCCACCTGGACGCTGGAAAATGATCCCAAAAATCTGGTTGATCTGTACACCAGCACCACCACCATTTACTTCGCGGATTTTTCATTTTTCGAATCAGCGGATATGACCGCGAGCGATACACTGGAAGATGCGCTCAAGTTGTATATCAACACCTTCTACAAAAAACTCAAAATAGACCGAGCCGCTATCAAAACGATTGACAGCAATGGACATGATGCCATTCGTTATGATTTCGTCACGCCGGATGACAAGAAGAACGCCTTCATTCTGGTCAAGCGCTTCAACGACGACACCTTCGGGCTGATGGAAGCCGTTTCGCAGTCGAAAAGTTTCCCAGAGGAGTCTGTCGTGCTGGCCATCGCGGAAACTTTTGATGTGCCCAGCGATACCAGAGGCCGCGACAACTTAAGCGCCAGCACTGCGGCGGCGGCGGCCTGCACCGTGCAAACCAGCGAGGACAATGCGGTTCATATCCATGTCGGGCCGGGAAATAACCGTACCTCCATCGCTTTCCTGCCTGCCGATACCGAATTCACAGTGCTGGGTAAAGCGACGGATAAAGAAGATACCATCTGGTGGAAGCTGGATAAAGAGGCTGTCGCGCCGGGGAAATCGGCGGCTGAAGCCTGGGTTTCATCGGAGGATGTGGAGAGTTCAGGGGACTGCGATGCGGTTGTGGATGTCAACGCGCCGCCCGTGATTCCGATTGTGGGCGGTGGAGCGCCGCCTGCTTCCGGTGGCGGAGGCGATACCAGCGGCGGAGCGCAACCCGGATCGGGTGCGTGGACAATCACCTATGCGACCTACGCGCCGGGTTCATGCGCCGGCACCGGGACGGTCAACATTCCGATTGACTTCCCGCCGGAACGTGCCAGTGTTTCCGGCGGTGGCTCATCCATCACCTTCGACGGCGATGTGTTCACCAACATATCACCGGGAGTCTATCAAGGGCTGTATAGTGCGCCGGATGGCAGTTCGGTGCTGGCGACCTTACGGGTCGCTTCGCCCACGCTGATGAGTCTGGAATTTATCGTCAATTTCAAGGTGGATGGAACGCCATGCAGCGTGACCATCAACGGCACTGTCTCGCATAACTAAGGCACGTTCACTGCAAAATTATCGCGTAGGGGCACGATGTATCGTGTCCCTACCACAAAATCATCTGAATTTATTCCCGGTTCTCCTTGTGGAAAGCAGAAGCATGATAGAATTATCCGCATAAAGGATTGGGAGGCATTATGGCTATACCAAAAACAAAAGCACAGCATCATGTAATTACAGCCAAATTGACTGATGAGGAACATGATTTACTGGAGGCTTTCGCCGCCGAACAGGGTATCGAGGACTTACAGCAGGCTGTTCCGGCGATGCTTCATGAAATAATGAGACTGCACGATTTGCTGTGGGATAAACAGTTTGAACAGAGTCCAGCAGCCCTTGATGCAATGGCACAAAAGGCACTCGACGATTACCGCGCTGGGTAGCACTCAGCACTATTTCTACTGCTTCCACTTCAACAGCGGGTCGAGCGGCGCGGGTTTCCATAGATCGGTGCGTAATGCCCATACTACTTGTTCAAGCTCACGTTCAAAGACGGTATCGTCATTTTCCCAGCCTTTAAAATCCGCTACGACACGAGAGCGAATTTCATCTGCCTTCCTGTTGCTGTGTTCATCACTGAACAGATAGCCATCCAGATCAAGCGAAATCAGGATATTATCGTGATACTCTTTTTCCTTATCCATCGCGCGATGAAATTCCCCTTCCAGCCACCAGCTTTTTAGTGCGGACTCGGTGCAGCAGAGCAGCACTTTGTCACCTTCGCGAATTCCTTTGTAAATGCTTGGGCGTTTCGGATCATCAGAATTGAGTTGATGCTCGTCCAGCCAGCATCGCACGCCTTCGTTTTGTAGGCGGTCATGAAGCCACTGTGCAAAGGGGCGAAACTCAGGACTGTAGGTGATAAAACAGGGGTGGAACGGAGGGGCATTTTTAATCAGGGAATCGAGGGACATAATTAGATTCTCCGGGACACCACATCCCCGCAGAAATCTATCCGAGAGTTTTTCCTGCGATCTGAAAATCACATCAATGCTGATTTTACTCGACTCAAGGTGTTGAATAGTATCCAGCCCTCTTGCATATGACAGGTCTAGGTCAGCGAAAAGTGTAGCCCCACAAATAGCATTCGATAGTTCCGTCTGGTAAAGAAGCGCAGCGCTGAGGTTCGCCCATCGGAGATTTGCACTGCTTAGATCAGTAGTGGTCAAATTCGCTCTGCTCAAGTCTGAATAACTCAAGATTGCTCCACTCATATTCGCAGACCGCAGGAGTGCATCACTAAACCTTGTATTGCGCAGATCTGATTTCCGCAAATCCGCCTTGATTAAATTTACACGACTGAAATCTGCTGCAATCAAGACTGTTTCACGCAAGTCCGCTTCAGTCAGATATGCCATCCGCAAGTCCACTTCGGATAGGTCTAATCCGCCCAAGTCTGCCTTTCTCAAATCAGGTGTAGTATCAGGATTTGCTTCCCGCCATTCATTCCAGACCTCAACGCTCTGCTTCAAAATCGCCAGATGTTTTGGATTCGCCATATGCCACCCCCTCATCGCTACTCGACTTTTCATCCACATAGTATGATATGAAAACGCTTTGTCGGGTAGCACATCCATCATCTAACGCAATTGCTCTGCGTCTTTGCGTGATCTTTGCGGCTCTGCGGTTCGCCTTTCGACAACAGCAAAACACCCATAGCAAAATTTTTCGCTACAATGAATTGAAAAGCACAGGAGGGAATCGCGATGGCGTATTATCTGGTACGGGCGAAAGCGGCAGGCGGTTTAGGAGCGCTACGGGAACGCCTCGACAGCGGCGAAATCGGGCAGATGCGCCCCTTCGGCACAGCGCTCGATTATGCGCTGAAGAACGCGCGCATTGAATCCGACGATTGGATTGTCTGGGAGGAAGAGGATTACTGCCATCCACCACTGGCGATGGAACGCGCCGCCGTACTCGACACGTATTTTAAGGAGCTAAGCGTCGAACGGGTAGAGGAGGGCGCAGGCTGGACTCGCATCGAAGCACTGCCGCCCCTCTGGTCAGCATCCGGCTCATAATGTGCCTGTGATAAGCAGCGTCAGTTGTGGTTGGAAGGCTCGTGTTACGAAACCTGTTCCAACACGTCAACTTCGCTCAGATAGGTTTCGCCAAATTTGCGCATGTCTTCAATAATCGTCATCAGCGCATGACCTTTTTCAGTGAGCGCATATTCGACACGCGGCGGAATTTCGGCGTAGGCCTGCCGGGTGAGCATCTGTGCCGCTTCCAGCATCTTCAAGCGCTGCGAAAGCGTCTTGGGACTGACATGCC